>PMCG01000196.1:0-3444 GCA_003155335.1 Acidobacteriota bacterium | reverse complement strand
GACGTTGTGGTCGTAGAAGCGCTGGTAGTAGGCAGCGTGGCAGGGGTCCTCGCGGTGCTCGTACCGCTCGCTGTAGTTGCCCTCAGCGCCTTCCTCCCAGTTGTCCCAGTTGCTCTGCTCCTGCTCCTCGCTGCCTGGCCGCTCGGGTCGCTCGACCTCTTCGACCGGCGGCGTGCCCGGACAAGACCAGATGACGTGCGGTCGCTTGAAAGACAGCCTCAGGCGGTACATGCCGCCGGGGTACTTGCTGGTGAGCGGAGTCAGATCGAGGCCGATCGGGACCCAGCGGTTCTCCTTGTCGGGGGTGATGTCGAGCGGCAGCGTCTTGTGCCAGACCACGCGGCCCACGCGTTGAAGCTCGTTCTCGCCGGGCAGGTCGTTGACCTGCAGAAACTGCGGCAGGGCGCTGTCCGGGATGCGCATGGCCTCGATCGTCACAAAGCGCAGATTCACAACCTCGACGGGGATCTTGAGCCCGGTGGAAGTGGGGACCACGACGCCGTTGCCGACGAAACGCACCTGCGGCTTGAGCTCCTCGAAGCTGACGGCCAGGCCACGCGCCTCGCGCATGCGGTAGCCTAGGACGTTGCGGATCCCGGCCGCCACGTGCACCTTCTGCTCGCCGCGGAAGCTCTTGCCGCTGAAGACCTGCACGATGCTGCCGGCAATGACGAAGCGCAGGTCGTCGCGCTTTTCGATCTCGACCAGCCCGCGCAGGTTCTGGGGGGTCTTGAGCGGATCGCTGAAGCGCAGCTCGACGTACTGCTCCTTGCCGGTGACGGCGCGCGCCTGATCGACCGAGAAGGTGTTGAGGCCGGGCACCGCGATTTCGCGCGTCGCCTTCTTGTCGGCTCCGATCGGGGTCCCGTCGAGCGCTAGGCGCAGCGTGCCGGGTTCCTCGGCGCGCACGATGCCATCGACGGTGAAGGCATGAGTGCGCCGGTCTGTGTCGTGGCTCCAGGAGAGCAGGAGCCCGTCGTTGCCGTGAGTCGCAGCGAGAGTCTTCTCGACCTTGGCCGCTTCGTCGACGTCGGCGGTCACCAGCCGGCCGGTCAGCTTCTGACGCTTGATGTCGTCAGGGCTGGCCGCCTCCAAGCCGTCCACGGTCACCTCAAAGGACTGGCGCATCGAGGCAAAGTCGAACTCGAAGCGGGCCAGGCTGCCCTTCTCCTTCAGGATGCCGGTCAGGTCCAGCGTCGCGGTGTAGGGTTGGCCGTCTGGCAGGCGTTCGGCCGGACGAAACTCCAACTCGTTCGCCGCGGTCCAGACGGCCACGCCGCCGATCTGCGGGTCAAAGGCGAAGGGCGAGGTCGGGAGTGAGCTGCCCACGAGCGACGGCTCCGCCTGCGGTTCGGCAAACTGCACGCGGATCGGGCTCTCGCGGGAGATCGTCCCGTGGGTGAAGGCGGTGATGACGGCCCGCTCCGCCTCGCTCAGCTCCCCTCGCAGCTTTGGCTTCCTGCAGGCGCGTGAGCATCCGACGGCGATAAGCACGAGGCACAGGGCAGCTCCGACAACTCGGTGCGCGCGACGCATCGGCGACTCCCTTCTGAAGAGTTAGTCAGTCAGTGGATCCATTCTCCGCCTTCTTGCGTGCTGAGGAAAGCAAGTTGCGTGCTAGCCAGGGCGGCGTGCTCGCGAGGCGTCGGCCTCAGCAATGCAAGGGAGATGCGTGGCCCCGGCTCGCTGCTGCGCTCGCTGCAACGTGTCTGGCCTGACATCCCCGATGTAGGCCGGCGGACACGGCGTCGGGCCCAGCCCCGGCCCTATCCGTAGAGGCGGTCGACGAGGTGGCCGTGGCGCTCGAGCACGGCCTGGCGCCGCANNAGTGGCGCTTGCAGGCGGACGATCTCGGAGCGCATCAGCCGTCGCACCTCGGGCGAGGTGAGCAGGGTCTCGCGATCCGCGTCCGGCAGGCCATTGTCGCGTGCCCAGCGGGCGAGCATCTCGAAGTTGGGCACGATCAAGAGGCCGATGACCGGACGCCCATCTCCCACGGCGATCGCGCGGCTGACATAGGGGCTTTGGGCGACAGCGTCCTCGATGGCCTGCGGCGCCACGTTCTTGCCGGTCGAGAGCACGAGGATGTCCTTCTTGCGCCCGGTGATCTTGAGGAAGCTGTCGGCGTCCAGGCTGCCGAGGTCACCCGTGTGAAACCAGCCGTCACGCAAGACCTCGCCGGTGTTGCGGGCGTTCTGCCAGTAGCCCTGCATCACGTTTGGACCGCGCGCCAGGATCTCGCCGTCCGGGGCGATGCCGATCTCGACGCCCGGGATGGCCGGTCCGACGGTCCCAAGCCGAACGTGGCCGGGGCGATTCGCGCAGAGCACGGGAGACGTTTCAGTCAAGCCGTAGCCCTCGTACACCGGGATCGCGGCAGCCCAGAAGAAGCGGGTGACGTCCGCAGGCAGCGCGGCGCCGCCCGAGATGACGAAGCGCAGGCGCCCGCCGAGTCTGGCGCGCAAACGGCTCAGGACCAGGCGATCGGCAGCCATCCAGCGCGCGCCGCGCAGACCGCGTGGCCGCTCGCCGCGCATGAACAGAGCGGCGCAGCTCTCGGCCCAGGCCAGGGCCCGGCGGCCCACGACTCGACGAACTGTCGTGGCTTGGTCGATCTGCTCCCTGACGCGGCCGGCGACGCGTTCGAGCACGCGCGGCACTGTGACGAACACGTCGGGCCTAACCTCGGCGATGGAGTCTGCCAGCCGTTCCAGGCTGCGCACGTAGGCGATGCGCAGGCCTTTCTGCAGGAACACGTACTGCGCTATGCGTTCGAAGATGTGCGACAGCGGCAGGAACGAAAGCGCCGTGTCGTTGCTCTCGAAGGCGAACAGATCGAGACAGGCGGCGACGTTATTGCAAAGGTTGGCGTGAGTGAGCATGGCGCCCTTTGGGACGCCGGTGGTGCCTGAGGTGTAGACGATCGTGGCCAGCTCGGCCGGGCCCAGGCTGGCCAGGCGCTGCTCGAGCGCGCCCGGGTGATGGGAGAGGAGCTCACGCCCGGCCTCACGCAGACGCGCGATCGACGTGGCCCCCTCGCCGTCAAAGACGTAGAGTTGGTCGCAGGGCGTCCCGTCCCGCACTGACTCGATCTTGCCGGCCAGATCCCTCGTCGAAACAAATGCAGCGCAGGCACCCGAGTCAGTGAGCAGGAAGCGCGTCTGATCGAGCGCGAGCGTCGGGTAGATCGGGACGACGATTCCACCCGCGGACTGCACGGCCAGATCGACGAGCAGCCACTCAGGGCGGTTCTCGGAGACGAGCGCGACGCGGGCGCGGGGTGCGAGCCCGCTGGCAATGAGGCCGGCGGCGGTTTCGCGCACTGCGTGGCCGGCCTCGTCCGAAGAGAGCCAGTTCCAGCCGCCGCTCTGCCGGACCCCGAGCATCTGCTCGCGTTGGAATTCGCGCACCGAGGCGAAGAACAGCGCCGGTATGGTCGACCGT
>PMCG01000283.1:3217-9747 GCA_003155335.1 Acidobacteriota bacterium | reverse complement strand
CCTGGGCCACGCTGGGGCAATCAGCCGAGTCGATCGCCGCCGATCAACGCCACCTGCGTGGCGAGCTTCGCTCTGTCGCGGGCGAAGGCTTCCAAATGCACGAGATCGCGTCCGCGGACGGCACCACGGTCCGGCAGTACGTCTCGCCGGCCGGCACCGTGTTCGGCCTGTCGTGGATGGGTCCGACGGTGCCCGACCTCGCGCAGTTGCTGGGCCCCTACTTCGACGAGTTTCGAGCCGGCGTGCGCTCCCCTGTCCGCCGGCACCATCCCGTTGCCGTGCGAACCGAGCACCTGATCATCGAAACGGGCGGACACATGCGCGCGCTTCGAGGTCGTGTCTATCTGCCGGACCTCGTGCCGACGTCCGTACCGCAGGCAGCGATCCAATGAGACCGCTTAACCTCCTCGCATTGGCGAGCGTACCGGCGCTTCTGGCCGCATGCGGCGGCCAGACGACCACGGGATCCACCTCCGTCGCGGCAACGCCGGCCGGCAACGTCCAGCCGATCCAGGTCGGCTCAGGTCCGGCCAACAACATGGTGGATGGTCTCCTCACGAGCGTCACGATCTGCGTCCCCAACACCTCAGACTGCCAGACCATTAGTGGCATCCAGATCGACACTGGCTCGGTGGGCCTGCGCATCCTGTCTTCGCAGGTCAGCCTGACGCTTCCGCGGATCAGCGCCGCGAACGGCGATCCGCTGGGCAACTGCGCCGCGTTCGCGGACCTCTCCTATGCCTGGGGACCCATGGCCACTGCTGACGTGAAGATGGCGAACGAGACCGCGGCGTCCGTGCCCATCCAGTTACTTGGTACCCCGGCGTTTCCTGGCGCTCCGAGGCTCTGTAGCCAGGGTGGAACCGCGGCCAACAGCCTCACGTCGCTCGGTGCCAATGGCCTGCTGGGGATCGGTGTCTTTCGACAGGACTGCGGGCCTGCGTGCAGCGGCAGTCCATCGTCCGCCCCGGCGATCTACTTCAGTTGCCCCAACAGCACGTGCTCTGTGACGTCGGTGCCATTGCAGAACCAGCTTCAGAACCCGGTCTGGCTCTTTNNGCGCCCGCGTGTACATGACCGACGGCAACGGCGAGCTCACGACGACGTTCCGTGGCAGCGCCTACCCCAGCTATCTCGACACGGGCTCGGACGGCCTCTTCTTCCTGGACGACTCCACAACCGGTCTGCCCGCCTGCCCCGGTGAAGACTCAGGTTACTACTGCCCGCCGGCGACGGTGGCCTACACCGCCACCAACACCGGAAACAACGGCACCTTGGCGCAGGTGTCGTTCAGCATCGCCAACGCGGAGACGCTGTTCCAGACAGGCCATGTGGCCTTTGACAACCTGGGCGGCCCAAACTCGGGCGAGTTTGACTGGGGACTGCCGTTCTTCCTCGGCCGGTCCACGTTCATCGGGATCGAGGAGCAGAACAGCCCGGCAGGCGCGGGCCCGTTCTTCGCGTACTGAAGGACTTGGCGACCTTGGTTCGTTGAACCTCCGCCTCTCTAGCTAGGACCGCCAGCCGACGCCGGGCACGAGCGCGCGTCTTTGGATCTTCTTTGGCTCATTTTTGGCGCGCGTTAAGGAGTTCGCGCGGGCATCTCCTCTATCCTCTCGGCGTGACGATCGAACGCGAGCACGTTGAGCGTTCACAAACGCTGGGAGGCTCCAATGAAACTCGGCCTGACGCCCATTGAAAAACTGCGTGCCCTTGCGAAGTTCGTCGACGTGCGCTGGCACCGGCGTCCCCTATCCGTGTCCATCGAGGTCACGCGACGCTGCAACGCGCGCTGCGACTTCTGCGAGTACTGGAAGACCAAGGACCGCGACGATCTCTCCGACTTCACCGCCATCGTCCGTCGCTTCGATCCGCTGGCCGTGGTGTTCACCGGGGGCGAGCCCACGTTGCGGCGAGACCTGGTTTCGATCGTGAGGGCCATCAAGGAGCTCCCCGGCTTCCGCTACCTGGTGCTGCTCACCAATGGTGGTTGCCTGACCGAGAGGAAGGTCCGCGAGCTGGTGGATGCAGGCATCAATCAGATCAACATCTCGATGAACTATCCGAATGCACGACAGGACCAGGAGCGTGGCCTGCCCGGCCTGTTCGCCAGACTCGAAGCCCTCGTGCCCCGACTTGCCCGCGAGGGCCTGAGTCTCTTCACGCTGGCCTCGATGCTCATGCTCGACAACCTGCACGAGGCAGAGGCGACCGTGCGGCTGGCGCACAAGTGGGGCATCAATATCGCCTTCTCTGCCTACAACGACCTGAAGAACGGCAAGCAAGACCATTTCGTGCCACCGGAGCGGATCGAGGAGCTCAGGCAGGTCTGCGACCGCCTCAAGCGGCTCAAGCGTGAGCTCGGCAACGTGATGACGTCGGACTACTTCTTCGACACCCTGCCGGAGTTCTACCTCAAGCGTCAGATCCCCGGCTGCCAGGCGGGCAAGATCATGATCCACGTCTCGCCCACGGGCATGGTGCAGCCCTGTGCCGAGCTCGGCCCTGTGGCGCACTACTCGGACTTCGTGCCCCGGGATTTCACCGGCACGAACTGCAATCGCTGCTTCGACTCCTGCCGAGCAGAGCCGCAGGCGCCGATCACGCTGCGGCGCGCGGCAGAGCTGCTCGGCCTCGCGTAGCGCGAGCAAGACCTATGGAGTCTCTCTGCGCGTGCGAGGCAGCCACACCGAACGCCCTGGCGACCACGGCCAGCAAGCCTCCGCCTCCCAGACGGAATTGGCTACGCCTATCACTGGGATTGGCCGTGGGAGGGCTGGTTGCGGCGGCCGCGTGCGTCTTCACAGGGGCACACGTCCACGACGTCGTGCGCTACGCCACAGGCGTCTCGCCTTGGCTGATTGCCGGATGCATGGCGTCGAGCTTCGTGGACGCGGCGCTCCAATCGCTGCGGTGGCACGCCGTCATGCAGCCGGTCGTCGGCTTACGCTACCGCGAAGCCTACTGCGCCCGCATGCTCGCGTTCATGTTCAACGCATTTCTTCCCGGCCGCGGCGGCGATCTGCTCAGGGTGCGGTGGCTGGCGCGCCGCACCGGCGTGAGTCGGACGCTGCTCCTGGCGACCGAGGTCATCGATCGCTGGATCGACTGTGGCGGTTGGGTGCCTGTTCTGCTGGTCGTCTGCGTCGTCGGCCACCCACCGTCGTGGCTCTTCCGAGCACTGGGGACCTTCGGCAGCGCTCTGCTCGTCTCGGGCGCGCTGATGTGGATGCTCGGCCGGCGCGCGCCTGCCGTCGGAAGGCACAGCCGGTTCGCTCGCCTCTGCTCGGCGTTCCAGGTGGGGATTGGAGCGTTCCGCGCGCCCCGTACTTGGCGCATCGCGCTCTTCTTGGCGCCTCTGCCGTGGCTNNTGGCAGCCTTCAGCGTCTTGGTCGGCCTCAACCTCGGCACCCTCGTGCCCTCGCCGGGCGCCATCGGAGCCATCGAAGCCGGAGGCACCGCGGCTCTGGTATTCTGTGGCGTCGATCAGTCGCAGGCGCTCGCCTTCATGTGCGTCTATCACTTCACGCAGCTGGTGCCGGGTGTCCTCGGTGGAGCGCTGTGCGCGCTTGTGCAGAGGGGCAAGCTATTCTGATTAGGCGGGGGAACGTGCCCGGGGAGAGCGGGCTCGCGGCCCGCATTGAGAAGCGATGAATCCACAATCTAGCGCGTCCGGCGAAGGCGCCGCCAAGTTCACCCCTCGCTGGGGCGCGACGACACCGCTGCCAGAGAGCGACTGGCGCGATTTGAGTCGCTGGCGCGAGAAGCTCGCCGCCCTGCACGTGCTCGGCGTGGACGCCGACGGCATCGCCTTTGGGAACCTCAGCCAGCGCCGCTTCGGCACGTTTCGCTTCATCATAACGGGCACACAGACGGCCGGTCTGTCGTCACTCGACGAAAGGCACTTCGTCGAGGTGGCGAGCTTCGATCTTGAGCGCCACGCGCTGGAATGCCGGGGCCCGATTCTGCCCTCGTCTGAGGCCCTGAGCCACGCCGCCGTCTATGCGAGCGACCCACGGGTCATGGCCTGCCTCCATGTCCATCATCCGCGTCTCTGGCGAGAGCTGTTCGGCAGAGTCCCGACCACATCGAGCGACGGGGAGTGCGGCTCGCTGAAGATGGCCCACGACATCCTGCAGCTCTTCGCAGACGCGCGGGGACACGAGCCCCGCATCGTCGTCATGGGCGGCCATCGCGACGGGCTCCTGTTCATGGGTGAAACGCTTGAGGACGCCGGCCGCAGACTGAGCGAAGAGCTCCTGCGACTCCAGCCATCGGCCCTGCCAGCTCGGTGACGGCGGTGGCTTGACGACCACCGAGGCGGCGGCATAGTCTCTCTTGTCTGCTTGCGATCAGGAGATTCCATGACAACCCCCATCTCACGCTTGGCCCTAGGCCTGCTTGCCTTCGCTCTCTGCGCTGCGCCCCTTCTCGAGGCGTCGGAGCGGATCGCGGCCGGAGCTGAGCTCGAAACCGCCCGCTACAAGGTGCGCGTGCAGTTCTACGCAGAGGATGTCGTGCGCGTTGTGAAGCAGCCTGCCGGCAGTCCGGCAAGCGCGCGCAGCCTCGTGGTTGTCGTCGAGCCGGCCTCGGACCTCAGGATCGCGCAGGAAGAGACCGCGAGCAGCGTGACTCTGGCGTCGTCGCGGCTCAAGGTGCGCGTGAGCAAGCCCCAGGGCATCGTGAGTTTCGAGACGCCCAGCGGCGGAGTGGTGCTCCGCGAGGCGCGCGAGCCAGTCTTGACGCCGATCGAGACGGCTTTCGAGAAGGCGCGGAGCGTGCAGCAGACTTTCCGCCTGACTGCGGAGGAAGGGATCTTCGGGCTCGGGCAGCACCACGACGCTGTGATGAACTACCGCGGACACACGGTCAAGCTCGTGCAATCGAACACCGACGCGGTCACGCCGTTCTTCGTCTCCACCCGCGGCTACGGCATCCTCTGGGACAACTACTCAAAGACGATCTTCGAGGACGGCGCTGCGGGTGCTTCGCTCTGGTCAGAGGTCGCGGACGGCGTGGACTACTACTTCCTGCTCGGGGCAGATCTGGACGCCGTGATCGCCGCTTATCGGCACCTGACCGGGCCGGCGCCCCTGTACGGCAAGTGGGCCTACGGCTACTGGCAGAGCAAGGAGCACTACCACACACAGGCCGAGGTGGTGCAAGTCGCCGAGGAGTATCGGCGCCGCCAGATACCAGCTGACAACATCGTCCAGGATTGGAACTACTGGGGCGACAACTCCAACTGGAGCGGCATGACGTTCGACCCGACGCGCTACCCGCGGCCGGCTGAGATGGTCTCGCGCCTGCACGACCTCGGCTTCCATCTGATGATCTCGATCTGGCCCGGACTCGGGCCGGAGAGCGCCATCTACAAGGAGATGGACGCACGCGGCTTCCTCTATCCGCCGGTCGGCTGGTCCGGGTTCAAGTACTACGACGCATACGACCCGCAAGCGAACGAGGTCTACTGGAAGCACCTCAGGGCGGGCCTCTACTCGAAAGGCATCGATGCCTGGTGGATCGACTCGACCGAGCCGGACATCATCAACGCCCTCACGAAGGAGTCCGAAGAGTACGAGATGAAGAAGGTGGGCCGCAACCACCTCGGCTCGTTCAACCGCTACCTCAACCCGTACTCACTCGTGATGATGGACGCGCTCTACAAGAACCTCAGGCGCGCGAGCGATCGCCAGCGGGTCTACATGCTGACGCGCTCGGCGTTCGCGGGCCAGCAGCGAACCGCGGCCACGACCTGGTCAGGCGACATCGGGGCCAGCTGGGACGTGTACCGCAAGCAGATCCCCGCAGGGATCAATTTCTCGATGGCTGGTCTGCCGTACTGGACCTTTGACATCGGCGGCTTCGTGCTCGGCAGCTACGGCGGGTCGTTCTCGCGGGGCGGGAAGGACCCTGCCTACCAGGAGCTCTACACGCGCATGTTCCAGTTCGGCGCGTTCTGCCCGATCTTCCGCGCCCACGGCTCGGAGACGCCGCGCGAGATCTGGGAGTTCGGCCCGTTCACGGACACGCTCGTCAAGTTCGACAGGCTGCGCTACCGCCTGCTGCCCTACCTCTACTCGCTGGCCTGGCGCGTCACGAGCCAGGGGTACACGATCATGCGCGGCCTGCCGATGGACTTCGCGGCCGACCGCAAGACCTACTCCGTTGGCGACCAGTTCCTCTTCGGTCCCGCGCTGATGGTCTCTCCGGTGACCGAGTATCAGCTCCACCGCCCGCCCGAGGACAGCGTGCTGATCACGCCCGAGCACTTCCGCACGCCCGACGGCCGACCGGGCCTGCTCGTCCACTACTACAAGGACGTCGCCTACAAGGTGCTCGGCCGCGAGGCCGTCGACCCGAACGTCGACATCTTCTGGTACACCGGACGGCCCGACTACGTCACAGACTCCACTCTTTCGATCCGCTGGGAGGGCCAGGTCATCCCGAGCCAGACAGGTCCGCACCAGTTCCACATCAAGAGCTTCGGCAACCGCCGCCTCTTCCTCGACGGGCGCGAGCTGCCGCTG
>PMCG01000283.1:2834-3154 GCA_003155335.1 Acidobacteriota bacterium | reverse complement strand
GTCGCGGATGCGCCGATCGACAAGATCCCCATCTTCGTCCGGGCGGGATCGATCCTGCCAATGGGCCCCGTCGTCCAGTTCGCCGCCGAGAAGCCGGCTGATCCGATCGAGCTGCGCATCTACCCGGGCGCCAATGGCAGCTTCACGCTCTACGATGACGAGAACGACAGCTACGACTACGAAAAGGGCGTCCACGCGACAATCCGGTTCGACTGGGACGACGCGCGGCGTCAGCTCGTGCTCGGCGAACGCCAGGGCGAGTTCCCCGGCATGCTCAAGACGCGCACGTTCCACGTTGTCCTGGTCGGCCCGAACCATGG
>PMCG01000283.1:0-2754 GCA_003155335.1 Acidobacteriota bacterium | reverse complement strand
GCACCGAGGTCCCTTACCAGCAACCACGTCGAACAATCGCGCTGATCAGTGCTGCCACCGGCTCGCCGGGCGCGCAGCTCGGGGCGTGGCGTTCGACGGGGTTCCTGCTGCGCGACGCCCGGCTCGTCAGCCATAGCGTCGGGGAGACAGAACATGCGGCGTAGTGCTTGGACGGGCGTGCTCACAGGTGCGCTGGCGGCAACATCGCTCTCATTCATCGCTCCTGCCGCCTTCGCGGCAGACGTCAGCATCCAGGTCGACGTGCAAGCCAAGCGCCGGCCGATCGACCCGCGCATCTACGGCATGTGCTTCGCGGATGCGACTCAACTGTCGGACCTGCGTGCAACGCTCAACCGTCGGGGTGGCAACACTACCACGCGCTACAACTGGGAGTTGGACGCAGACAACAAGGGCGCCGACTGGTACTTCGAGAGCATCGCTATCTCAGATCCCCTGACGCCAGGCGGCGATGCCGACGCGTTCATCTCCGCCACCAAGACAGGTGCCGCCGAGCCTCTGATTACCATTCCCCTAATCGGTTGGCTGGCCAACGTCGGCCCCAACCGCGGCAAACTCGCCAGCTTCTCCCAGGCCACGTACGGCGCACAGACAGATGCCGATTGGAGTTGGATGCCCGACGCAGGCAACGGGATCCTCGCCGCCAACGGCGCGTACGTCGTCAACGACCCGAAGGACGCGAGCGTTCAAAAGACCTCCGCAACACAGAAAGCTTGGGTGCAACACCTGGTCAGCAAATGGGGCGCTGCAGGCAGCGGCGGCGTCCGTTACTACCTCATGGACAACGAGAGCGCCATCTGGTTCTCGACCCACCGTGACGTGCACCCTGTCGGGCCCAGAATGGAGGAGATCCGCGATCTCATCTTCGACTATGGCGCGCGCGTGAAGGAGGCCGATCCAAATGCGCTGGTCGTCGGTCCGGAGGAGTGGGGCTGGAGCAACTATTTCTACAGCGGCTACGACACTCAGTACGCGGGCCAGCACGGCTGGGGCTCCTACCCGGACCGGGAGGCGCACAGCAACTGGGACTACCTGCCGTGGCTACTCGATCAGATGCACCAGCGCGAAGTCCAGACAGGCAAGCGGCTTCTGGACGTCTTCACCGTGCACTGCTATCCACAGAGCGGCGAAGTTGGCACGGACACGTCGACCGCCACGCAACAGTTGCGTAACCGTTCCACGCGCTCGCTTTGGGATCCGAGCTACGTCGACGAGAGCTGGATCGGCGACATCGTTCAGCTCATCCCGCGCCTACGCGGGTGGGTCAACACCTACTATCCCAACACTCTGATCGGCATCACCGAGTACAACTGGGGCGCGGAGAGCCACATCAACGGCGCCACGGCTCAGGCGGACATCCTGGGAATCTTCGGCCGCGAGGGTCTGGACCTGGCCACGCGCTGGACCACGCCGGATGCCAGCACGCCGACCTACAAGGCGATCAAGATGTACCGCAACTACGACGGGAGCGGCGGTGCATTCGGCGACGTGAGCGTCTCGGCCAGCGGACCGAACCCGGATCAGGTCTCGGTGTTTGCAGCGCAGCGCTCTTCCGATGGCGCGGTGACGGTGATGGTCATCAACAAGGTGATCGGTACGAGCCAGAACGTCACGCTCAACCTCGCGAACGCCACGCCTTCCGGAGCAGCGCAAGCGTGGCAGTTGACCTCTGCAAACGTCATCACTCGCCTCGCCGATGTGCCGATCGCCAGCAACCATGTCGTGACCACCGTCCCGGCGCAGAGCATCACGCTCTTCGTGTTTCCGTCCAGTTCGGGGCCAACGCTGTCCGTAGCGGATGTGCAAGTGCCCGAAGGAGCATCGGGCACCACCAACGCTACCTTCACAGCAGTGCTCTCTGCGGCCGCGAGCCAGGCCGTTACGGTGAGCTACGCGACCGCCAACGGCACAGCGACCGCCGGCAGCGACTACACCGCTGTCTCGGGGACGCTGACGTTCAGCCCGGGTGCGACCTCCAAGACGATCTCGGTGCCGGTCATCGGCGACACCACGTATGAGCTCGACGAGACCTTCTTCCTCAACCTGAGCACCCCCGTCAACGCGACGATCTCTCGAGCTCAAGCTACTGGCACGATCGTGAACGACGACGTTCCCAGCCAGACCCTGTCGATCAACGACGTGAGCGTGGTGGAGGGCAACAGCGGCACGACCGCGGCGGTGTTCACGGTGACACTCTCGACAGCCTCGTCGCTTCCGGTAACGGTGAACTACACGACGGCAAACGGCTCGGCCACGGCTGGCAGCGACTATGTGGCCCAAGCTGGCAATCTGAGTTTCTCGCCAGGCCAGACGACGAAGACGATCTCGGTCATGGTCAACGGCGACACCGCGGTCGAGTCCAACGAGACGTTCACGGTCACTCTGAGCAGCGTGCTCGGAGCCACCTTGGCGCGAGCTCAGGGCACGGGCACGATCACGAACGACGACGTCGCGCCAACACCCACTCCCACNNGAGCGGGGTGACGGCGTCAGGGAACAACCTGACCAAGACCGCGGCGAGCGCGTGGGGCAATGGCGGGGCGATCTCGACGCGAGCGATTGCGTCCGGCGATGGGTACGTGGAGGTCACGGCCAGTGAGACAACGACGTACCGCATGGTGGGGCTGAGCAACGGCAACACGAACACGGACTACACGGACATCGACTTTGCGGTGTACCTCTTTGGCAACACCTTGTATGTGTACGAGGGTGGGACAGGGCGGGGCGGCTTTGGGA
>PMCG01000322.1 GCA_003155335.1 Acidobacteriota bacterium | reverse complement strand
TCGTTTGAGCGTCAGCTCGCAGGTCTGCTTGTCGGCCGACTGCAACACGCTCACCAGATGCTGATCCCATCTGGCAAGGTCCTCGGGCGCGACAAACCGTCCGAGGCTCCGGCGGACCAGTTTGGCGCGCCCAACCCCCAGCAGCGCCGCGCCGGCAAGGTTGACCTCCTCGACATGCCCCGCGCGGGTGAGCGTGAAGTATCCGATCGGCGCAAACTCGTAAAGGTCCAGGTACTTGTCCCTGGACTCCTCCAGGGCCAGTCGCGTCCGCTTGAGCTCCTCGTTCTGCATCTCGAGCTCGATCTCGTGCACNNCTCGCCCATCAGCCCTGCTCCCTATCGAGACCGGCAGTATCGGCAACGCAGCTCAGATGATACCGCCGAGACCGAGCCTCTTCAGCACAGGAGCGCTGGCGTCTCGTGAGGCGGCGAGATGGCGATCCAGGGCGTCCTGGACCTCTGGTAGCGCCGCGTCAGCGGCGGGTGATGTGTTCCATCGCCAGGTTGCTGACCGTCCAGGTTCCATCCTTCTTGGTCAGGGACGCCCTGTGCGCCTTCGCCATGTGCTCTCCGGGAGGCTCCCGGTACCTGAGAAGAATGTCCTTGCCGTCGGAACCGAGCAGCCACGGACCGATCCGGACCTTTCCATCCGCATCGATCCAGGCCAGACCCCGGCTCCAGCCGATCAGCGCATCACGGTCTTCGTAGTCAGACCGCTTCAAGTAGTCCAGCAGGGCAACCTGGATGGCCTTGACATCGTCCAAGGTCAGGGACATGTCCGCATCGCCGACACGAAGGACCGTCCGGTCCAGACTCTCGATCTTGTCGCTGTTGTCTTCCATCCTCGTGCTCCTGCTTCGCTCATCGTCCAACCGATCGCCTGCCGCCTTGTCCGGCCGGTGAACAACCCCCGCGCTGCACGCGAGAATCCCAACCTGGCACAGTAGGCCAGCCGTCCAACAACGCCCGCGCACGGCTCTCGCATGCCACCTCATTTGAGCTTGGACAAGTCGACAGGCATCCCGCCCGCAGGGACAGTGACCTCAGCACCTGGGAACGAGTCCCCCGCCTTGGGCGGCCGGGTGTATGTGGAGCCGTCAGCGCGTGTGACAACCGTGTCTCCGGAGGGAGTCCTGCCCGTGATCTGTTCGATCGCACCACTGGCGGACTTGGCCGTCACGCCCGGGTACTCCCTGTCGACCATCGCGCGCACAGTCGCCTCGTTCGTGATCTCCCTACCACTTGCGTCTGTAGTGCGGAAGCTGGGATCGTGAGGGGGCAGGCCGTGCGCGATTCTCCAGCCATCCTCCTTGACGTACGCGTCGTACTCCTTGTCCCTCCAAGCCATGCTGGAAGACTGACCCGTGTGGACGCCCTCGTGATAGATGGTCGCGGCATTTGCTGCCGCATCCGTGGTCCGGATCATGTTGATCTGGGTGCCGCTCGTGGTACCGCCCGCCTCGAAGTGCCGCGTGGTCCATTTCGTCCCATCGTAGTACGGATCATCGAAGTAGATGCGGTCGAAGGCCGTGACCTTGACGCCACGGGCCACCAGACTATCCAGGAAGGCCTTGTCCTCCGGGTGGCTCATGATCTTCTGAATGTCCTGTAGCCACGGCGCCAGAGCAGGTCCAGTTCCCGCACCTCCGCCTGTGGGGCCCCTGGGGCCTGGCGCGCCGCGCCACACGAACGGCTTGTACCCGATCAGCGGGATGTTCTCTTCCGGCGGGGTGCGTCTCAGCATGACCATCGCCCGCACACGCCGCGCGTCGACATCCTGTACATGCAATCCATACGGAGTCTCCGCAATGATCGGATGCGGCCATCGCGCCGTGACGCGATCGCGCCGTGGGGTCNNTGGTGATCTACACGCGGCTAGCGCGAGATCGAGGCAGGGACCAAGGCTCGGTTGACGTTGCGATCCGCTGCCGCGAGCTCAGAGGTGACGCCGAGCGCCTTGTACCCGCGCACGATCGCGGCTGCGGCGCGTTCGATCTGGGCCTGGCGCGCCGGCTTTGCTCGCGCCATCTCATTGGCAAGCGCCTGCCCGCGCCGCTGCAATGCCAGGAGCTTCGCTGCTCTCGCCGGGTCGGACGCCTTGATGACCTTGTCCCAGCCAGGGTCGGGATCCACGACCCACTGACGCTTGTCGACCCACGGCCAGCAGCCGCCGATCTTGCACATTGCGCGGAAGTCGCGGAAGCGGCAGAGGATCGGCATCACCGGAGGTGTCGTGATGGAGTAGCTCATCGACGGGCCAGAAGCCGAAATGCCTGACAGCGCCCACTTGCACATTCCGCCATCGAAGTAGCTGCAGGCGGGGGTGCTCGTAGCGGACAGGGTGCTCCCGGTGTTGTAGTAGTCGCCGGCGTTGCCTGCCTGACCGTTCTCGATTTGTCCGAGGCCGTCGGCCTGCACGACCGAGATGAGCTTGTGAACGGTGTTGCTGTTGTTGTACTCGAAGCCGTCCGACCCAAGGCGCGCGTCCACGTGGAAGACGAGCAGCCCGTCGCTAGGCATGTCGACGTCATTGCCGGCAGGGACGCGCGTGCGGTTGGCGATCAGGTAGTACTCGTCGAACGCGTTCTCGTCATCGAAGCGCATGTCGCACTGGGCCAGGGCGACCATGCACTCGGGCGCGGCACTCTGCGCCTGGAGAGAGTAGGGCGAGCCGCTGAATCCGTTGGGCGTTGGGGTGAGCCAGTCGAGGAGGAACTTGCTGAAGCAGTTGTGGTCGCCGCGGTTGGCATCCATCATGTCCAGCCCGCCCAGGCCGCCCTTGGGACCGACGCTGTCGTCGTAGTCATAGTAGTCGGGCAAGCCGAGCGCGTGGCCGGTCTCGTGGATCACGACGCGCGGGTGGTCAGATTGCCACTGCCACGAGTAGTTGCCCAGTGTCTTGCCGTCGTAGGTCACCCCGGGGCTGAAGCCGGTATCGTAGCCCCACCAGAAGCTGGCCCAGGCGCCGACCGGACCTGTCCACATCACCACGAAGTAGTCGATCTGGCCGTCGCCGTCGTTGTCGTACTGCGCGAAGTTGTGGCCGGCCTGATGGTAGTGGTCCAGCGCCTCGCGGATGAGCTGCTCGCGACCTGCTTGGTTCTCGACCACGGCCGCGCGGTTGTACGGGGTTTGGTACCAGCCGAGCACGTTGCCCTGGATGTTCAGCTTGCCGTAGGAGGAGCGNNAGAAGCGCGAGCACCTTCACCGTGCCGCTGGTTGGCAGCGCACCCCAGTCGACCGGGATCGGCGGGGGCGGCGACGGCGGTGACGGCGGCATCGGCACCGGCGGCGTGGAGCCGAGCGGCTGGAGCGCCGGGCGGCCAGGGAGCTGCGGCGCGGCCGGTGCGCCGCTCAGCGCGCGGATCTTCTGCTGCGCGCGGGAAACGAGCCGAGGCGCGACCCGGTCGTTCTGCAGGGCGTGCGCCCGGGCAATGAGCTCGGGAAGGATGCCGGCCTTTCGGTACACCTCGATCTGGCCCGGCTCCGGCGGTTCGAGGGCTTGTGCGCGTGGTGCGAGGAATCCGAGTAAGACGAGCGACCCGATCCCGACACAGTAGTGCTGCCATTTCATGGTCGACATGCAAATCCTCCTTGATAGGATAGTGACGACCGCCGCTCAAACGCTTCAGTCCAACCCGCGGGGACTCTTCGAAAGCGCTCCGGCACGGCTTCGACCACATAAAACGACGAGCTGCCAGGCCCGTCGGAGGCGCAGCATCGTCGAGATAGGTNNCGCTAGTGCGCCGGCGCGTGTGCGGCGCCGGACGCGGCGAGGTCGACGTCCAGCTCCATGACCCACTCGTTGTGGGCGTCTGGGTCGAAGCGCAGCACGCCCGCTAGCGATCGCAGTCCGGCCAGGATGGGACGATCCGCCCCTGGTCGCCAGGGCAGATGCCGCCGATGTGGACGAGCATGCGTGCGTAGTCCTTGTCCGTTTCCGGGTAGACGAACTCCACGAGACCGTGGCCGCCGGAGGAGCTCTCTGCGACCAAGTCGAACACGAGCAGCCCGTTTCGTCTCATGGTGGCACTGCCGATCGGCTTGCCGGCAGCAAGATCGTCAGTGCCCAGAGCGCCTTCCCTAAACACGCGGTCGGTGAGCGTGCCCAGCTGACCGAACAACGCCCGCAGCGCTGCCGACAGGGGCTCTGCGAACGTCCGATTCCTCTCATCACACTCGTCGGTGAACACCAGAGCGCGACGCTGGCCGCCTGGCCTCTCCAGGGCGGACGCGTCCTGCGGCAGGGCCAGGGCTCGCACGCTGGCCGCGAGGATCCCTGCCACGGCTTTGCGATTCTCAGTGAGGCGCCGCCGCTCGAGACGACAGTCGGCCGCTGTGGTCGCGTGGCTGGCTACGCCGATCAGATCGACCTTCTCCCTCTTGGCGACGATGCGCAGGAATCGCCAGTGCGGCGGTCGCCTGGCCGCGGACAGCTCGACGTAGGCAAGCCCGGCGGCCCGTTCGTTGCCACCCTGGGCCCACGCCTGGAGCAGCGCCAGCGGTGCCTCCCTCTGCGGCTGATCGTCCACTGCGCTCACAATGCCCACGCATACCGTGAGCAGTAGCATCGCAACGCCAGCCGCTGCGCCCTGCCTCAGACGCAGCTCAGTCCGGCGGATCACGGCTCGTCCTCCTCCCATGGCAGCACGAGTTTGCTCTCGCCCGGCTTGAGTCCGCCCAGGTGATCGAGGATCGCTTGGTACTCAGGATCTGACGGTGGGTATTCGAACTGGGCCATGCCGATATCCCCTTGTGGGCTCTCGGCGCGAAGATCAAGGACAATGGTGCCGTCTTCCTTCATCGACGCCGTCCCGATCGGTCGATCATCAGTCATCGCGTGCCTCCCGGAGCAGCCCGACTCCCATCCCTCGGCGCCAGCGCATTGGATTCCCAATACTGATGCAGGTGTGGATGCTGGGTCGCATCGTGGCGGTCCCCACTGAAGAAGCGGGCCGCGCTCTCCGCATAGGTCTCCTGCTGTCCGGCCTCTCCTGCTTGCCGCTCGTAGGCGCTCAGTTTGGCCTGATCGGCCGTCCGTGCTGCCGTGAAGTCGGCCGCCGCTGAGTGTGCTGGCTGTGCGGCAGCATCCAACGCATGATACATCTCGTGGACCAAGAGGCTCGCGCTGCCGTGGCCTTCTCCTGTGCGTGGGTAATGAGGTCCAGCCGCCGTGCCGTATCCGATGACCGCGACAATGACCTCTTTCTTCTCAGGGGAATACACGCCAGGTACCGTGTTCCACGTCTTCCCTGGCGCCCAGCCGCGCGGGTGAACGTCTCTCAGATCGTGCTTGTAGTCGACCACCGATTTGCGGCAGACGACCACCTTGCACCCGGCGTTCTTGAATGCCTGAAGAACGCCCAGTGGTAGCTTCTGCAGCTCTTTGGAGACAATGGCGACATCCGCAGCGTTGGCAGTGCCTCCCGCTGCGCAGAGCTGCCCGATCAGGGCGGACTTCACCGCCTCATTGATGCGCTCCAACCCTACCTTCAACGCGTCGATGAGCGACGTTGGCTTGGTAATCTTGGGGCGTGGAGTTGGCCCCACCTTTCTCACAGGAGGGATGGGCTGGTCGGGTGGAGTTGGCATCGCAGTCTGGCCCTCGGTCGCTTCTGCTCGCAACGCTCCATCGTGGCCTTCGCTACCGCAACCGCCGCGCGTCGACAACGTGTGCGAAGGACT
>PMCG01000123.1 GCA_003155335.1 Acidobacteriota bacterium | reverse complement strand
CGGTCAGGCTTGAAGCGGCGCAGGATGTCGCGCATGCCGTCCGACTCAAACTGGAACAGGCCGGACGTGCGGCCGGCGCTGAAGAGCTCATAGGTCTTGGCGTCGTCGAGCGGCACCTGGTCAGGCTCGATGACCACGCCCTTCTGCGCAGCGATCATCTTGACGCAGTTGTCGATCAGCGTCAGGGTTCTGAGCCCGAGGAAATCCATCTTCAAGAGGCCGATGCGCTCGACGCCCTTCANNGTCACGTCGCCGGTGTTGCTCTTGAACAGCGGCACCAGCTCGGTCAACGGCCGCGGCGCAATGACCACGCCGGCTGCGTGGATCGAGGCGTGCCTCGTCGTGCCCTCCAGCCGGCGCGAGATGTCGATCAGTTCCTTGATCCTCGGATCCTTCTGGTAGGCCTCCTTGAGCGGCGGCGATTCGACCAGCGCCTTGTCCAGGGTCATCTTGAGGTCTGGCGGGATCATCTTCGCGACCTTGTCGACGTCCCCGTAGCTCATGTCGAGCGCGCGGCCGACATCGCGCACCACCGCCTTGGCCTTCATCGTGCCGAAAGTGATGATCTGCGCCACGTTCTCGCGGCCGTAGCGGCGCGTGACGTAGTCGATCACCTCGCCGCGCCGGTTCTCACAGAAGTCGATGTCGATGTCAGGCGGGCTGATGCGCTCCTCGTTCAAGAAGCGCTCGAAGATCAGGTCGTGCTCGATCGGGTCGACGTTGGTGATGTGGAGCGAGTAGGCCACCAGGCTGCCGGCAGCTGAGCCGCGACCTGGACCGACGGGGATGTGCTGCTCGCGGGCAAAGCGAATGAAATCCCACACAATCAGGAAGTACCCGGCGAATCCGACGCGCCGGATCACGGCCAGCTCCTTTTCGAGGCGTTCCTTGTAGACCGACAGCGGATGACCGAGCCGGCCCGCTGCCTCCCGCACCTCGAGCGCGTGGCATCTTTCCGCAAAACCCTCGCGCACGACCTTGTCGAAGTAGCTCTCGATGGTGAATTCCGGCGGGACGTCAAAGGCCGGCAGGGTGTCGACCGACTTCAACGCGAACTCGCACATCTCCGCAACCACCAACGTGTTCGCCAGCGCCTCCAGGTGGTCCGGGAACGAGCGCGCCATCTCCTCGCCGCTCTTGAGATAGAACTGCGGCCCGTCGAAACGCAGGCGATCCGGGTCGTCGCGCTTCTTGCCCAGGCCGATGCAGAGCAGCACGTCGTGGGCTTGGTGATCGTCGTGGCTGATGTAGTGCGAGTCGTTGGTCACGATCAGCGGCAAGCCTGTCTGCGCGTGAATCCGCAGCAGTCCCTCGTTCACGCGCCGCTGCTCCGGGATGCCGTGGTCCATCATCTCCAGATAGAAGCGGCCGCTGCCGAACATGTCGGCGAGCTGCCCGACGACGGCGCGCGCCTCCTTGTCGCGGCCGTCCGCCAGGTGCGTGGCGATCTCCCCTGCCAGGCAGCCGGAGAGACACACGAGGCCCTCGGCATGCTGCGCCAAGAGCTCCTTGTCGATGCGCGGTCGGTGATAGAACCCTTCCGTGTATCCGAGGGAAACCAGCTTCACCAGATTGTGGTAGCCGACAGCGTTGGTCGCGAGCAACGTCAGGTGGTTGTAGGCCTCGCGTATCCCCGAAGCGGATTTCTCGTGCCGACTGCCCAGCGCCACGTAGGCTTCGCAACCCAGGATCGGCTTCAGGCCCCTGGCCCGGCAGGCATCGTGGAACTCCACAGCGCCGAACATGTTGCCGTGGTCCGTGATCGCCAGCGCCTTCATCCCGAGTTTTTCCGCGCGTTCGACAACCTCTCCGACGCGGCAAGCGCCGTCGAGCAGGCTGAACTCGGTGTGCAGGTGGAGATGGACGAACTCGGGCATGGGCAACGCGAAAAATTGATTATACCTTGTGTGGAACTCGACACGTGGTCTACGGCCCACCAACGTCCCGGCGAGTCGAGGCCTCTACGACGGTCGCAGACTCTCCAGCCGCCGCAAGGTCGGCGCTATCCGCGCGATGAGCGCCACCACGAGCAGGGTCATGCTGCCGCCGAAGACCACGCTCGGCACGACGCCGAGCAACTTTGCGGCAACGCCGGACTCAAAGGCGCCCACCTCGTTGCTGCTCCCGATGAAGAAGCTGTTGACCGCGGCCACTCGTCCCATGAGCGCCTGCGGGGTGAACGTCTGCACGAGCGTCCCTCGCAATACGACGGACACGTTGTCTAGGGCACCACTCAGGACTAGGAGGACCAGCGAGAGCGCAAACGATCGGGAGAAACCGAATGCGATCCAGCACAATCCAAAGCCGGCGACACAAGCGAACAGCTTGTGTCCTGGCCGCCGCATCGGCGGGAGGTGCGCGAGCACGAGCGACATGACGATCGAGCCGGCTGCAGGCGCCGCACGCAAAACGCCAAAGCCAACCTCCCCGACGTGGAGGATGTCGCGCGCGAAGATCGGCAGCAACGCCGGCGCGCCCCCAAACAGGACCGCGAAGAGGTCCAGTGACAGGGCGCCGAGCACGACCTTCTCGCGGAAGACGAAGCGCACACCATCCAGCAGCCCCTGCCCGAAGCCGTCTCCGGCAGGAGCTGTCGGCCGCAATCGAGGGGCGATGAACAGAAAGGACGCGAATCCTGCCAGCAGCAGCAGCACCTCCGCCGCATAGGCTGCCCGCATGCTCACTGCCACCAACGCACCGCCGAGGGCCGGCCCTGCCACCATGCCCGTGTGGAACGAAAGGCTGCGCCAAGTAGCCGCGTTGGCATAGACGCTGCGCGGGAGCAGCTCTGTGCTCAGGGCCTGGGACGCGGGGCGGAAGAAGGCTCGTCCGAGGCCTCCGAGCGTTTGCGCCGCGTAGAAGATCCACACCTGGCGGGGCGCGCCGTGGACGTTGACCGCCAGCAGCATCGCACCGCCTGCGACGATCGGCAGAGCCGAGGTCAGGCAGACCAGCCTCCGCTCAACCACGTCAGCCACGTGACCACCAGCCAGCGTCAGGGCCAGGAACGGCAAGGCCTCAGAAAGACCGACAAAGCCCAGCGCCAGCGGGTCATGCGTGAGGACGTAGACCTGCCAGCCCAGCGCCACCGTTTGGATTTGCGTGCCCAGCGTGAGGGCAAAGGAGCCGAGCAAGAACCAACCGTACCCGCGATACCGCAGCGCCTCGTAGGGATCGTGTCCGCCTGCGGTCTGCGCTACTCCCATTCGATGGTCGACGGCGGCTTGCTGCTGATGTCGTAGACCACGCGGTTGATGCCACGCACCTCGTTGACGATGCGGGTGGACATGCGCGCCAGTAGGTCGTGCGGCAGGCGCACCCAGTCCGCGGTCATGCCGTCGGCCGACTCCACCGCACGAATCGCCAGTGCGTGCTGATAGGTGCGATCGTCACCCATCACTCCGACAGAACGAACCGGCAACAGGACCGCGAATGCCTGCCACACCGACCGATAGAGACCGGCGTCCTTGATCTCCGACACGATGATGTGGTCCGCGGCGCGCAACAGGTCCAGCCGCTCGCGCGTCACCGCGCCCAGACAGCGCACGGCCAAACCCGGGCCAGGGAACGGCTGGCGATAGACGAATTCCTCGTCGAGCCCCAGCTCGATCCCGACCCGCCGCACCTCGTCCTTGAACAGCTCGCGCAGGGGCTCCAGCAGCTTGAACTTCAGCCGCTTCGGCAGTCCACCGACGTTGTGGTGGCTCTTGATCACTGCCGACGGGCCGCGTACTGAGACCGACTCGATCACGTCCGGGTAGAGCGTGCCTTGCGCCAGAAACTCCATCTTGCCGAGTCTCTTGGTCGCGGCCTGGAACACGGCGATGAACTCGCGACCGATGACCTTGCGCTTGCGCTCCGGGTCGGCGATGCTGCGCAGCTTCGCGAGAAAGCGACGGCCGGCGTCGACCGCAACGACTCGCACGCCGAGCTTCTCGGCGAAGCGCTGGCGCACCTGCAACGCCTCGTCCTTGCGCAGCAGGCCGTTGTCCACGAACACGCAGGTCAGCCGCTCGCCCACCGCGCGGTGCACGAGCAGCGCTGTGACGGCCGAGTCGACGCCCCCCGAGAGGGCGCACAGAACCCGTTTGTCTCCCACCTGCTCGCGAATGCGCGCTATGGCCTCCTGAGCAAAAGAAGCCGGGCTCCAGTCGCGCCGACAGCCGCAGATCTCGACAAACCGCGTCAACACGCGCATGCCCTCCGCGGTGTGACGCACTTCCGGGTGAAACTGTATTCCGAACAGCGCACGGCCAGGCGCTTCGATTGCGGCTACTGCGCTGCTCGACGTCGATGCGGCCACCACAAAGCCAGGCGGCAGGACCTCGGTCGAATCGCCATGGCTCATCCAGACGCGGGTGGGAACGCTCAACTCCGTCAGCAGGCTCGAGCGCGTGCGGGCGGTCAGTTCCGCGTGGCCGTACTCGCGGTGGCCCGAGCCCTTGACCTTGCCGCCAAGCAACTGCGTCATCAGATGCATGCCGTAGCAGATGCCCAAGACCGGCACGCCCAACTCGAACACGCGCCGGTCGCAGCGAGGCGCTCCTTTGGCGTAGACGCTGTCGGGACCGCCGGATAGGACAATGCCACGCGGCTGGCGTTCAGCGAGCCACGACACCTTGGAGTCCGGCCGCACGATCTCGGAGTACACGCCCAGTTCCCGCAGGCGGCGCGCAATGAGCTGCGTGTACTGAGATCCGAAATCGAGAATCACGATCGTCTCGCGCTGCATCCCGGCCTCCAGGCAGTGGATTATATGTCGTCCGGCGCGCCGACAGGCACCGACGCGCTCCACAAGCGTCCGTCGCTGCGCGGCTCGGCGTGGTAGTCTGCGAGCCATGGCGCGTCGGCTCGGTCAGCACTTCCTTCGGCCAACATCGGTCGCGCGGTTGCTCCGTGTCATCGCGCCACAACCGAACGACGTCTTCCTGGAGATCGGTGCCGGCCGCGGCGCCCTCACGCTGCCGCTTGCCGCCCACGCGCGACGGGTCGTCGCGGTTGAGCTCGACCAGGAGCTGGCGAATGGTCTGGCTGCGTGCGCTCCCTCCAACGTCGAGGTCGTTCTCGGCGACGCCCTCCACGTCGACCTCGGCGCCCTTGTCCCGGGCGGCAGCCGGCTCGTGGGCAACCTGCCCTACGCCATCTCGAGCCCGCTCCTGCGCCGATTCCTCGATATGCGCGGGCACGTCCTGGACCTGCACGTCATGCTACAACTTGAGGTGGCTCAACGTATTGCTGCGTCTCCGGGAACGAAGGACTACGGGCTCCTCTCTGTCCTCTACGGCCTCTGGGCAGACGTCGACGTGCCGATTCGCTTCGGACCAGCGTGCTTCTCGCCGCCCCCAAAAGTGCAATCGGCAGTCCTGCGCGCACGTTTCCGCACCCAACCACGCCACCCCGTGGATGACATTCCGGCCCTCGAGTCTCTACTCCGACGTGCCTTCTCGCACCGGCGGAAAACGCTTGAAAACAACCTGCGACTTAGCTATCATAACCTCAAGCAACACTTGAGGTTGCTCGACATATTGGGCTCGCGTCGAGCGGAGACGCTTTCAGTTGTGGAGTTCGCGAAGCTCTCAAAGGCCTTGAGTGGGGAGACAGTGGACGATGGCTGAGGGGTCGCTCCGCCTTGTTGCCTTCGGCGGCCTCGGCGAGTTTGGCCTGAACTCTCTCGCCCTCGAATACTCTGGCCGTTTGCTGGTCATCGACGCTGGCCTGATGGTCCCACCGGCAGAGCTGCCCGGCGTCGATATGGTCGTCCCGGACTTNNCTCTCCTACGCTCTCGCGGCCGCGCCTGCCCCAGTCTACGGCGGCAAACTGACGCTGGCGCTCGCGCAGCGGCGTCTTCGCGAGCGCGCGGTCGCAGCGGATCTCCACCCCTTCGCGCCCGGTGAGGTCGTCGAGCTCGGTCCCTTTCGCATCCATCCCATTCGCGTTGCTCACAGCGTCTTCGATAGCCATTGCGTCATCGTCGAGACGCCGGTCGGAAACGTGGCCGTGAGCGGCGACTTCAAGCTCGCGGACAGTGGCCGGGAAGAGGAGCGCTCCGATGTCGCGGCCCTGGCCGCTTGGGGCCAACGCGGCGTGCTGGCGCTGCTGTCGGACAGCACCAACGTCGAATGGCCCGGTCACACTCCAGGAGAGGATGCCGTCGTACCTGCAATCGAGGATGTCTTCGCGCGAGCGAGCGGCCGCGTTTTTGTCACTTGCTTCGCTACCGCCCTGCCCCGCATCCAGCGCATCGCTGACATCGCCAGCGCCCACGGCCGGCGCATCGCCTTTGTCGGCAAGCGCATCGCTGAGAATGCCGAGGCGGCCACCGACCTGGGACTGCTCCGCGTACCGCCGAGCCAGGTCCTTGCGCCTCAGTCGGCCGCAGCGCTCGCGCCCGGCCAGGCGGCCTTTGTCCTCTCCGGCAGCCAAGGCGAGCCACTCTCCGCGCTTTCCCTTGCGGCCGTCGGTGAGCACCGCGATATTCAGGTCGGCAAGGGCGATGTCGTGGTTCACTCCGCGCGAGTCATTCCGGGCAACGAACGCGCTGTCGCGCGCGTATTCGACCATCTCTGCCGTCGCGGTTGCGAGGTCGTGCACGGCGGCCTGGCGCGCGTCCACGTCTCAGGCCATGGCAGCCGCGGGGACCTCACGGACATGATTCGGCTCCTCCGACCGCGGCATTTCGTGCCCATCCATGGCGAGTACAGGATGCTCGTCCAGCATGCCCGCCTCGCGGTCGAAGCCGGGGTGGCCGCCGAGCACGTCCACGTCCTCGACAACGGACACTGCCTGCGCATCGATGCCGCCGGCGCCTGCCTCGACGTGAGCATCCCGGCGGGGCGCACACTCATCGACCGCGGGGGATGGGACGAAGTCGACGAGCTCGTCGTGCGCGACCGCCGCCAGCTCTCTTCGAACGGCATCGTCGTGCCGGTCGTCACAGTCGCGAAGAAAACCGGACAGGTGAGCTCACCGCCCGAGATCGTCACGCGCGGACTGGTCGACGCTGACGAGCCCAGCGCGCTAGTCGAGGACGCCTCGCGCCTGGTGCTCGAGACGCTCGCGGCCCGCACGCCGGAGGAGCATCGGGACCTCGGGCTGACACGCGAGCGCGTGCGCCTCGAGCTCCGGCGCTATCTGAAGAAACGCACGCAGCGACGGCCGCTGGTCGTGCCCGTGATCATGGAGGTCTGAGGCCCCAAGTCGGCCCCTTGCGACAGCGATGCCAAGAGACACGAGTGCCGGCTCCCGTCGGACCGAGTTCCTGGGACTGCTCTGCTTCGCCCTGGCGCTGATGCTCTTCGTTAGCCTCGGCACCTACAGCCCGGACGACCCGGTCATGTTCTTCAAGGCCGGCAGCGGTGACGGCCCGGTCCACAACTTCATTGGCCCCACAGGCGCATTCCTCGCGGAGCTACTCGTACCCCAGCTCTTCGGCCTCGCGGCCATCCTGATCCCGCTGGCACTCGGCAGCCTGGGCTGGAGCTTCTTCTGGTGCCGCCCGATCCGCGCACCGTACACCAAGGCCGCGGGTCTGCTGCTGCTGCTACTGTCCCTCACTGTCTTCTTCGCGCTGACCTTCGACACCGTTCGCATCAAGGATGAGGCCGTGCGCACCGGCGGTGCCGTCGGCCAAGGCCTGGCGACCATCCTCACGTCCAACTTCAGCCGCGGCGGCGCCTTCATCATCGATTGCACGGCGTTTCTCACTGCGCTGCTCCTGGCAACTCACTTCTCGTTCGCGACCCTGCTCTCCTCCTTCGGCCGTCGGCTGCGCGCCCGGCTCCAGGTGCTCGAGACGCGCTGGGCCCACTATCGCGAGACGCGCCGCAAGGAAAGGCTCCGGCACGACGTCATCAAGAAACACGCCGAGAAGCTCGCCTCTCCTGCCGTACGGG
Organism: Acidobacteriota bacterium; assembly: GCA_003155335.1. Lineage (GTDB taxonomy): Bacteria > Acidobacteriota > Vicinamibacteria > Fen-336 > Fen-336 > FEN-336. Next base: position 6,503 of record PMCG01000123.1, on the reverse strand, counting down.
AGCGCAGGTCGCAGCCCGCTTCACCCGCCTCTCCGCCTTCGATGGAGCCACTGCCCCTGGCTGAGGCCGCTCTGAGTCTCGACCTTCCCGAGGCGGAAGCCGCGGTCTCAGCGCTCGCTGCGCCCAGGCCGGCGCCCACGGCCGCCACGCGCAACGGCTTCGCGCTCCCGCCGACCAGCATTCTCGACGAGATCAAAGGCGACGCGCGTCCCGACACGGCGCACTTGTTCGAGAAAGCCAAGACTCTGCAAAACAAGGCGCGCGAGTTCGGCGTCACTGGCACCGTCGTCGAGATCCACCCTGGCCCGGTGGTCACGACATACGAGTTCAAGCCCGATGCCGGCATCAAGTACTCGAAGATCGTCGGCCTGGCCGACGATCTCGCGCTGGCGCTCGAGGCCGAGTCGATCCGCATCGACCGCATGAGCGGGCGCGGCTCGGTCGCCATCGAGCTACCCAACGACGTGCGCGAGATGATCTCGCTGCGTGAAATCATCCAGTCCGAGGTCTTCCAGAAGTCGCGCAGCCCCCTGACGCTGGCGCTGGGCAAGGCGGTCAACGGCGACACGGCCATCACCGACCTCACCCAGATGCCCCACCTGCTCATTGCTGGCGCCACGGGCACGGGCAAGAGCGTCGGCCTCAACTGCATGATCACGAGCATCCTGTTCAAATCCACTCCCGACGAGGTGCGCCTGCTGCTCATCGACCCCAAACGTTTGGAGCTGGGCGTCTACGAGGANNAGCAACGGCAGCGAGCCGCTCACGCCGCTCCACTACATCGTCATCATCATCGACGAGCTGGCCGACCTGATGATGATCTCCTCGAACGACGTGGAGGAATCGATCACACGCTTGGCCCAGATGGCTCGCGCTGTCGGCATCCATTTGATCCTGGCCACGCAGCGGCCTTCGGTCGACGTGATCACTGGGCTGATCAAGGCCAACTTCCCTTCGCGGATCTCCTTCAAGGTCTCGGCACGCGTCGACAGCCGCACGATCCTCGACTCGATCGGAGCCGAGCACCTGCTCGGCCGTGGAGACATGCTCTTCCTGCCGCCGGGCAGCGCGCGTCTGTTGCGCATCCACGGCGCCTACGTCACCGAGCACGAGATCGCGCGTCTCACGTCCTACCTCCGCAAACTCGGCAAGCCCACCTACGACGAGACTGTCGGCAAGATCGAGGCGCGCAGCGAATCCAACACAGTGGACGATCGCGACGAGATCTACGACGAGGCGGCGCGCTTCGTGGTGCAGAGCGGCCAGGCCTCGACCAGCATGCTGCAGCGCCGCTTCCGCGTCGGTTTCTCGCGAGCGGGTCGACTGATAGACATGCTCGAGCGCGACGGCGTCGTCGGACCCGCGGACGGCAGCAAGGCCCGCGAGATTCTGGTTTCCGCGGACTACTACGAGTCCGTCGACAACTGGCCACGGTGATCAACAGAGCCCAGATCGCGCGCCTGCGAACCGCCTCGCTGGCCGGCACGCTGCTCGTACTGCTCTGGTCTCCGACCGCGAACGCGGCCGTCGCCGCTCGCCACGCGCCTTCGGGCCGCCCGGACCGAGAGATGTACTTCGCCGCCAAGGCAGCCCAGCAGCGACTCGAGGCTTTGAAAAGGCCAACCAAGCGACCCGAATGGGAGAAGGTCGTCCAGCAGTACCGGGCGATCGTCGCGCGCTACCCTCAGAGCGCCTACTGCGACGACGCGCTGTTGCGTGCTGCCGACCTCTACCGCACCGTGGGCGAGCGGTTCCACAGTCAGCGCGACCTAATCGAGTCCGTCCGTAACTACAACGCGCTTGTCACCGGGTACCCGAGCAGCAGCCTGGCGGAGCAGGCGCTCTTCTCCGCATACGAAATCGAGCGCACCCGCCGCGGGCATACTCGCGAAGGGGTCGCGAATGCGGCGCAGCGCTATCTCAAGAACTTTCCGAACGGCCCGCATGCCGCGGCCGTGCACACAGCCTTGCGACCTAGCGGCCGACCCGGTCCGAGCGCGAACGCCAGCCCGAATCCGAGCGCGACGCCGAACGAGACCCCCAACCCCGCGCTGACCCGGGTATTCGACGTGCGCGCTTGGTCTGGCGAAGACACCACGCGCATCGTCGTGTTCTTGGAGAAGCGCGTCAATTACCAGGAATCCCGTATCGACAAGCCTGATCGGCTCTTTGTGGACCTGCTGGGCACGCGGCTACACCCCAATCTCGAGGCCAGGAAGTTCCCGGTGGGCGACGGGCTCTTGCAGCAGGTCCGCGTCGCCCAGTTCAACGCCCAGGTCGTACGCATCGTGCTGGACTTCAATGCCGCAACCGAGCAGACGGTCTTCTGCCTCGACAACCCGGTTCGGCTCGTGATCGACGTCCGCGCTCCCCACGCCGCGGGTACTGCGCCGGCTGTCGACACCACTTCGGCGGCTCTGCGCTCCCCCGCGCTCCCGTCTCCATCAGCCAGCGCCGACGCCACGCCGGCTGTGGCTGCGGCAGCCTCGCCTCAGGCGGCCCCGGCGCGTTCAGGCAAGAAGACCGCGACGGCAGCCCCGCCGCAGAGCGAAGCACCACAGCCGACGCCCACTGCTGCGCCGCAGGACGCCAAAGGCAAGAAGCGTCGCGGTGACCGCAAGGGCGCGGTCGTGGCGGCAGCCAACGAGACCCCGACCCCAGCCCCCTCTCCACCCGACATCGAAGCGCTGCCAGAGCGTGCCGCGAGCCCTGCTGCGATCGGCACGCCCCAGCCGAATCGATCGGGCTCCTACAGCCTCGTGCGACAACTCGGGCTCGGGGCGCGGCGCATCGTCATCGATCCCGGCCATGGCGGTCACGACCCGGGCACCATCGGCCGCAGCGGGCTTGAGGAGAAGGACCTCGTGCTCGACGTGGCCCTGCGCCTCGAGCGCCTCGTGCGCGAGCGGCTACACATGGACGTGGTCATGACGCGACGCACGGACGTCTTCATTCCCCTTGAGGAGCGCACCGCGATCGCCAACGCGAAGGACGCGGATCTCTTCCTCTCGATCCACGTCAACTCCAGCCGCGCGTCGCACGCCAGCGGCGTGGAGACCTACTACCTCAGCTTTGCCGCCGACGCCCACGCCGAGGAGGTCGCTGCCCGCGAGAACGCCATCTCGCCTGCCACCCTCAAGGANNGACTTCGCCACCAACGTTCAGACGGCCATGGTCTCCACCCTGCGGCCGAACGATCCTGTGATGGAAGATCGCGGCGTCCGGCGCGCCCCCTTCTACGTCCTGCTCGGCGCCAACATGCCCAGCGTCCTCGCTGAGATCGCGTTCGTCAGCCATCGGGAGGAAGAGAAGCTCCTGCGCACGTCCGCCTATCGCGAAGCGATCGCCGAAGGCTTGCTCCAGGGCGTGCGGCGCTACCTCGACGACCTGCACGCAGGCAAGGCCCAGGCCCTGGCAGCCGACGGTGTCATCGAGCCGCCGCCTCGCAGGACGGCCCGGAGATGATCGAGGAAGCACCTCGGGTCGTCACCTGGATCAAGGTCGACAAGCCCGCGTTCGACCTCGTTGGGGTGATCCTCCGATCCCTCGAGGCCACGACCATCCTGGCGCTCGGGGCGCTCGTGCTCGGGGTGCTCGTCGGGCTGCACCTGATCCGTCGACGTCGCCGCGAGCGCGACAAGTCCGGGGCCCATCTCACGCATCTCGATCTCCCGGATCCCCGAGAATCCGACGAGACCAATGTTACGCGCTGAGCGCGCGCCAGCTTACCCGACCGCGGGTGGCTTGTGCCGCCCCACGGCGTCTGCCAAAAGCGCACTACGGCTCGGCCGCACCATTCGCGGCGGTGATAGTGTAACTACTTGACATCATCTCCTACGATGCTAACATCAGGTATGCGGTGCGCGGCTCGGGAGCCCGAATTCGCCTGGGCAGATGAGGTGCCCTGACATGGCTGCCTTTGGCTTCCCTGCCAAGCAGGGTCTCTACGATCCCGCCTTCGAACACGACTCCTGCGGCGTCGGCTTTGTCGTCGACGTCAAGGGGCGCCGCTCTCACGCCACCGTCCAACAGGCGCTGACGGTTCTGGCCAATCTCGAGCATCGCGGCGCCAGCGGCGCGGAGAAGAACACGGGCGACGGCGCGGGCATCTTGGTGCAAATGCCGCACCGCTTCTTCGAAGAGCGTTGCGCGGATCAGAAGCTGCGTCTCCCGCCACCCGGGCACTACGGTGCGGGCGTCGTGTTCCTGCCACGCGATCCCCGCGGCCAGGAGCAGTGTCAGGCCTTGTTCGAGCAGATCCTGCGGGACGAACGCCTGCCCCTGCTGGGCTGGCGCGACGTGCCTGTCGACGACTCGACGATCGGACCGACCGCCAAGGCCGCGCAGCCCGCGCTCCGCCAGGTCTTCGTTGGCCGTGCTGATGACGCCATGGATGACGCCGCTTTCGAGCGACGCCTCTACGTCGTGCGCCGCCTGGCAGAGAAGGCCGTACGCGCGTCCAGCATCCCCGACAAAGAGCTCTTCTACGTGCCCAGCCTGTCCCAGCGCACGCTGGTGTACAAAGGCATGCTCACCGCGACGCAGCTGTCGGTCTTCTTCCCCGATCTCGGCGACCCGCACTTCGAGTCCGGCCTGGCGATCGTGCACTCGCGCTTCTCCACNNCGTCAACTGGATGCACGCGCGCGAGAACCTCTTCCGCTCTGAGCTCTTCGACGGGGACATGCAGAGGATCCTCCCGATCATCGACGCCGACGGCTCCGACTCGGCGATGTTCGACAACGTGCTCGAGCTGCTCGTGCTCGCGGGTCGGCCGATCCAGCACGCCGTGATGATGATGATTCCCGAGCCGTGGGCCGGTCACGAGTCGATGAGCGAGAAGACGCGCGCGTTCTACGAATACCACGGCTGCCTGCTGGAGCCATGGGACGGTCCGGCATCCATCGTCTTCACCGACGGCGTGCGCGTCGGCGCCGTGCTCGACCGCAACGGTCTCAGGCCTTCGCGCTACTACGTGACGAAGGACGACTTGGTGGTGATGGCGTCCGAGGTCGGCGTGCTCGATGTCCCGGTCGACCGCGTGCGCCTCAAGGGCCGGCTGCAGCCCGGCCGCATGTTCTTGGTGGACACAGAGGAGGGCCGCATCGTCGGCGATGACGAGATCAAGCTGCGCACGGCGAACGAGCAGCCCTACGGTCTGTGGCTGCGCGACAACCTCGTGACGCTGGCCGAGGTACCCGAGGCCTCGGCCGTCTACGAGTCGGAGCTGGCGACGGTCGTCCAGCGCCAGGTCGCCTTTGGCTACACCCACGAGGATCAGATCAGGATCCTCGCGCCCATGGCCACGGACGGCGTAGAGCCGGTCGGTTCCATGGGCAACGACACTCCTCTGGCGGTGCTGTCCGACAGGCCCCAACTCCTCTACAACTACTTCAAACAGCTCTTTGCCCAGGTCACGAATCCTCCGGTCGATGCCATTCGCGAGGAAATCATCATGGCCGTGGGCACGACGATCGGCCCGGAGCAGAACCTGCTCGACCCGTCGCCTTTGTCCTGCCACCGCATCAAGCTAGCCACGCCGATCCTGACGAACGAGGATCTGGAGAAGCTGCGCACGCTCAGCACACCGCGCAAGCGCCTGGGACGCTGGGATTTCAGATCCACCACACTGCCGATGCTCTTTGACGTCGCCGGTGGCGCGGCAGCCCTCACGGCAGCGCTCGACGACCTGTTTCGACGCGCCGACGAGGCTATCGCGGCCGGGACCACCTTCCTGATCCTATCGGATCGTGGCCTGGATGCGCAGCGCGCGCCCATCCCCGCGCTCTTGGCCGTCTCTGGGCTGCACCAGCATCTCGTGCGCAACGCCACGCGCACCCGCGTCGGTATCGTTCTCGAGTCCGGCGAGCCGCGCGAGACNNCTCCACCACATGATCGAGCAGGGCATCGCCGCCGGAGTCGATGAGGAGAAGGCCTCGACGAACTTCGTCAAGTCCGCGAGCAAGGGCGTGCTCAAAGTCCTCTCGAAGATGGGCATCTCCACGGTTCAGAGCTACTGCGGCGCCCAGATCTTCGAGGCCATCGGCCTCAACCAACAGGTGATCGACCACTACTTTACAGGCACGCCCTCGCGCGTCTCAGGCATGGGCCTGGACGAGATCGCCCTAGAGGTGCGCCGGCGCCACCAGCAGGCCTTCCCGGCGCGACCGGCCGGCCCACTGTCGTTGGACTCGGGCGGGGACTATCAGTGGCGCAGCGACGGAGAGAACCATCTCTTCAACCCGCAGACGATCCACAAGCTCCAGTATGCGTGCCGCAGCGGACGCTACGACCTGTTCCAGGAGTACAGCGCCCTGGTGAACACACAATCCGAGCGGCACTACACTCTACGCGGTTTGATGGAGCTCAGACCAGCGGGATCGCCCGTGCCCCTCGACGAGGTTGAGCCTGTCGCCGCCATCGTGAAGCGCTTCAAGACCGGAGCGATGTCGTACGGCTCGATCAGCCAAGAAGCCCACGAGACCCTGGCCATCGCGATGAACCG
>PMCG01000350.1:2625-4827 GCA_003155335.1 Acidobacteriota bacterium | reverse complement strand
CGCGGCGGTCTGCGCACAGCGCGGTGTCACGCGCATCAGCGACGTCTGGAGGCATCTCGATGTTCTCGTCTACGGCGGGCACGCCGTCGAGCCCTTCCTGCCCGCGCTCCGGGAGCACCTCGCGCCCACCACTCGCATGCTGGAGGTCTACGCCGCCAGCGAAGCGTTCTTGGCGGTCGGCGCCCGCGCTTGGGCACTGTCCGAGGACCACGCCGCGCCGCTGGAGTTGCTGTGCGACCGTGGCGTGCACCTCGAGTTCGTGCCCGCCGGCGGACGCGCGGACGAAGCCGTGGGGCCCTACGACATCGAGTCAGGCCAGATCTACGCGCCGCTCGTTACCACCCCGGGAGGCCTAGTGCGCTACGAGATTGGCGATCGCGTTCTCGGTGTGGGGCCGGGTCTGATCCGCTTTGCCGGACGCAGCCGGACGCAGCTCTCGGTCTTCGGAGAACATGTCGAGGGATACGTCTTAGCTGAGGCGCTGGAACGGGCCTGCGCACTGAGCGACGCCACGGTCACGGCCTACCACGTGGCGCCGTTCTTCCCCAACTCGCAGGATCCGCGCGGCGCACACGAGTGGTCGGTGGAGTTCGCAAGACCACCGCAGAGCTGCGCGGGCTTTGCCTGCGCGCTCGACGCGTACCTTTGCGATCACGTGATGGACTATGCGGCGCACCGGCGCGGAGACGCGCAGCTCCTCGCGCCCCGCGTCGTTGCCTTGCCGGCCGGAACTTTCGAGAACTACTTGGCGCGGCTCGGCCGGCTGGGTGGCCAGCACAAGGTGCCGCAGGCCTGGCCCGACCGCAGCGTGGCGGAAGAGCTCGCGCGCAGCGTCTGCGAGGTGAGGTCATGAGCGTGGGAGACGATCGCAAACCGCGGCTGGCAACGTGGCGTGGCCTTGGCACGGCTCACTTCCTGCTCGTGCCAGGACTGGTGCCGGACGGGCCCGAGACCTTCGCGCGCCAGATGCGCTTGATGCGGCGGCACGGCGACGTGACCGTCATGACCTACCCGCAAGGAGTCTTCTGCCTTGAGGCGACACTCGACACGATGCGTCGCTTTGTCCAGGAGGCGCACAACGCCGCGCGCGAGCCGGTGCTCGTGGCCGCCAGTGTCGGCGGCGGCTTCTGCCTCGAGCTATTGCGCCGCGCGCGCGAAGCTCGATCGGAGCTGCCGCTGGCAGCCGTCATTCTGATCAGTCCGATGACGTGTGCGGACGACCTCTCGCCGCTGCTGCGACGCCTGCTGGTACCGATTCTCGCGGCACCCGACCTGCGCGCGAGTGAACAAGCGTTGGAGCGTGGGCGCACGTTCTTCCGCGCACTAGCGAATCGNNCTCGAGAACATCTCAGTGACCGGTGGCATCGACCGCTGTCGCGCCATTGCCCAGCTCGGCGGACTACGCAGCACTCCGCGTGCGGCTGCCCTGACGCCGGCACCGACGCTCATCCTCTGGGGCAGCAAGGAGCGCCACACCCTTGACATGGAGAGCCCGGGCGCCGCGGAGCTGAGCCGGCCCGACACGGCTGTCCGGCGCTTCCCCCGCGTGGAGGTCCGCTGGGTCTATGACCATGACGGCGGTGAGGTGCCCCACGCCTCGCTGCTGTTGCACCACCGGGCCTTCAACGCTGCGTTGGGGGCCTTTCTCAAGCGACAGGTTCCGGCGCTGCGCCGCCGTCGCCTTCCGTTCACGACCAGCGGTCTCGGCCGCATGGCCTTCGTCAGCGCGGAGACAGCGCCCACGCCCACCTAGGCCACTGGGCTTCGCGCCGACTACGCGCGCGCCGCGCGGCTGTCCTGATGACCTCCCTATCGGCGCTCGTGCAACGAGGCGACGCGACCCGCGGCTGTGTCCTGTGACGTCTTGCCCGCCAGCTCGATGGCTGTGAAGGCCCCGAGCGCGTAGCGCGTCTGCCCGCGTGTGTCGATCAGGCGACGCAGTTCAGGGAAGTCGTCAGGCGTCAGCCCAAACAAGGTCCCCTTTCCCTCAAGCACGACATAGATGCAACGGTCTTCTTCGATCCGTCGCATGAGCCAGGACTCGAAGAGCTGGAAGTGCGGCGAGTCGCGCGGCGGGACAACGAGGCCGGAGTGGAACCACAACGCTGGCGAGGCGGAAGGGCGTCCGGTCAGGGAGTACAGAATCGACGAGTCCCCGAACAAGAAGTAGTTGCCACGATGCGCGCGAAAGAAGTCGATGAC
>PMCG01000350.1:361-2531 GCA_003155335.1 Acidobacteriota bacterium | reverse complement strand
CGTCGCAGCGTTGCGAAGGCCAGACCCATGGCGATGAAGTAGTAGGGCACCCCGTTGCACTCCTCGTTGAGCGTCAGGCTGAAGAACGTAGCGCATGCGAACATCAACGCCTGCATCATGACCACGANNAGTCCGGCCAGAGCCGCGGCCAAGGCACCGCGCCACCCGAAGAGGACCAGCGTGAGCGCGGGTACGAGCCACCGCGCCGCGACAGGCACATGGGCCGCCCAGGCGCCCTGATCGTTGAGCGCAAGATAGAGAGCGAACACGGAAAGCACGGCCAGCGCCACAGACGCCGCACGCACAACTCTCCGGGCCGTGGAATACCCACGCGCGGCAAGAAAGCGAGTGCGCTGAGAAATTAGCCAGAGCCATGCCAACGCCTGCGTCGTTGCCACCAATAGCGGCAGCCCGGCCCAGCGGATCTTGTCGAACGTCGAGCGCTCCCAGTTCTGGTCAGGATCTGCTATGCGCAGCAGAGACAGACGCTCGTGCCCGATCTGCCCAGGCTGGTCCCAGAGGAGCAGCCGGGCCCACGTCCAATCGATGCCGAGCCCCACGCCCACCGTCACAAACGCCGCGGCGCCGCACGTCATACCGGCGAGCACCCACAGTAGGCTNNTCTGCTTGCAGAGAACCGCGATCACGAGACAGAGACCGGCCGCAAACCAGAGCAGCGGCGCTCGTCGCCCAGCGCGCGCGCCGGCGCCACACGCCACGCAGGCGAGCAACATGAACAGGAAGGCGTCTTGCTCCATGAGCGGCGTGCCGGACGGGACGTACATCACGACCGCGCTGAGCATCGCAAACACCCACGCCGAGGCACGACTCAGGTGCCACTGACGCAAGAACGTGTATGCCAGCATCGCGAACAGGCCGTTGAATGCCGCGGCGTGCAGACAGTAGGCAAACCAGTTGACGCCGAAGAGCTGGAAGAAGGCCGCCTGCACCAGGATCGGGACGATTCCCGTCGGAGTGAGGAAATCGCGCAGTGGCACCTGCCCACAGAGCACGCGCCAGGCGCCGTCATAGATGATGGACTGGTCGATCGGCATGAAGCCGTCGCGACCATAGTAGAGGCAGATCAGCGTCCCGAACAGGAACAGCGAAGGTAGGGCGGCGACTTGAAGCCACTGCCGGAGGTGTTCTCGCGGTCTGCCGCTCTCGTTCGCCATCGCACACCCGTGACCGAGCCACAGTAGCGATGGGCAGTGACACGGCGATGACGAGGCCATGACAACGCGGGGGCGAGATTTGCCTCGCACGCGAAAGCAGTGGACGCGGCGCTATCGCGGGCTCAGGTCCTGCGCGAGCCGGTCACCGTGCTCTGGAGGCGGGTCAGCTTTCCGGCGCCTGGCACGGCGCAGGAGACACCCGAGGCCAGAGATGCCGTAGACGCGCAGCGCGAGAACACCGCCGATGAGTGCGCCCAGGCCTGAGGTGTAGACACGCCAATAGAGCAACAACCCTGCCGCATGCGGCCCCAGGTCGCCGACAGCACCCCCGAGAAAGGCGAGATCCACGGCTCCCAGGCCAGAAGGTGTTGGCAGCAGCAGTTGACCATACAGCAACGCAAACGAGCCGAGCGCCACTGCGCCGAGCGGCGGGGTCTGACGCAGTGTCAGCGCCAGTAGCGGCAGAACGGCCACCCGCGCAGCAATCGAAGCCAGCGTGAGAAACGCGGCCGCGAGTGGCGCCTGCCAGCGCATGCGCCACAACGGACGCGGCGCGTTCGCCATCAGACCCAGCGTGCGTCGTTTTGCCGCGCGGATGCGTGGCCAGCCGATGCCAAGCGCGCACGCGCTCGCGGCCAGAGCGAGAGCGAACCAAGGCCAAAGCTCGCCTGCTCGACGCAGCAGCGTCGGCGTTGCCGCTCCCCACCATGAGCGCCCCCACAGCCAGTAGAGGCCGAAGGCCGCAGCAGCGGTGACTGGCCACTCGACAGCGACCTCGTATCCCAGTGCCACAAAGCNNGACACGGTGACCGATTCCGCGCAGCAATAGTTGTATGCGCCCGGCGCGAGCGCACAGGTCGCATGTCAGCGAAGCGCAGCAAAGGAGCTGCGCCTGGAGCAGCGTGAGGTGCATCACGGCCAGGTGGGCGTCGCCTCGCCGGGAGCACGGGAGACGCCGGGATCACGAATCATCCGGGTCTTGCGTCGAACGCGCG
>PMCG01000350.1:0-326 GCA_003155335.1 Acidobacteriota bacterium | reverse complement strand
TGCCGCTGCAACAGGGAACGCAGAGTGGCCACCAGGATCGAGGCGTGAACGCGCAGTACCGTGCGCGCGCTCCAACGCATCACCGGCGCAGCGATGCGCAGGCCGCGACTCAATAGATGGATCGCGGAAACATCCTCTGCGACCTTGAGGCCCCATGCGGCGGCGGCAGAGTAGACGACGTCGCGCGCCAGCCACGCTGGCGGCACGAATCCGCACGGACGAAGCCCGAGCGCGCGCAGGCGCCGCAGGCCGCGGCCGATCCTCTCGGAGGCCGCACCTGCGTCAAGGGTCAGGAACTCGCCCTCGCGCAGCGTGCGTCCCCAGGC
>PMCG01000146.1:3836-16471 GCA_003155335.1 Acidobacteriota bacterium | reverse complement strand
GGCTTTGCCAAGGACGACGCGGGGCGGTACCACAAGATCCCCCAGGTGGGCATCACGGTCATCGAGGACGACGTCGAGATCCAGGCCAACACGACCGTGGATCGCGCCGCCCTCGGCGAGACGCGCATCGGCCGCGGCACGAAGATCGACAACCTGGTGCAAGTGGCCCACTCGGTGACCGTCGGCGAGGACTCCATCCTGTGCGCCCAGGTCGGCATCTCGGGCAGCACCAAGATCGGCAAACGCGTCACGCTCGCGGGTCAGGTCGGTGTGGTCGGGCACCTCGAGATCGGCGACGGAGCCATCGCTACCGCTCAGTCGGGCATCGCCCATGCTGTCCCAGCGGGCGGGCTCGTCTCCGGCTACCCGGCCATTGAGAACCGTGGCTGGCTGCGTTCCGTGGCGGTGTTCGCCAAACTGCCCGAGCTGCTGCGTCGGCTACGCGCGATCGAGTTGCGTCTCGGGCTGCGTGGCACAGCGCAAGAGTGACCGCGAACGATCACAGCACGCAGGCAGACAACGAGCNNGAGCGCGGCACCATCGACGACCACGAGCGCAACGCGGAGCACATCGCCGCGCTACTGATGACGTTGGTCGAGCGCAACTACCAGCTCATCATCACCCATGGCAACGGGCCACAAGTCGGCGACCTGCTCATCCAACACGAACGCGCGCGGGATGAGGTGCCGGCCCTGCCGCTGGACGTGCTCGTGGCCATGACCGCGGGCAGCCTCGGCTACATCCTGCAGGACGCGCTGCTCAACCAGCTCCGCCGCCGCGACGTGCACCGCTACGTGGTCACGGTCGTGACGCAAGTCCTGGTCGACGAGCACGACCCTGAGTTCGGAGCGCCCAGCAAGCCCATCGGCCCCTTCTGGACAGCGGCAGAGGCTGAACGGCGTGCGCGCGACTCCGGCTGGAACGTGCACGAGGATTCTGGCCGCGGCTGGCGACGGCTGGTCCCCTCGCCCAAGCCGATCAAGGTCGTGCAGCGCCACATGATCCGCGACGCCGCGCGCGCGGGCCACATCGTCATTGCCTGCGGCGGCGGCGGCATCCCGATNNGGCCAGTACGCCGGCATCGAAGCGGTGATCGACAAGGACCTGACGTCCAGCGTGCTGGCCACGGACGTGGGGGCCGCGCTCTTCATCGTGCTGACGACAGTGCCCCACGTCTTCGCCCATTTCGGCAAGCCTGAACAGCGCATCCTGGGCGCGGTCACGCTCGAGGAGTTGGAGCAGCTCCACGCGCAGGGCCACTTCCCAGCTGGCAGCATGGGTCCCAAGATCGACGCCGTCTTGCGCTTCTTGCGGAACGGCGGCCGGCGGGCCCTTGTCACCAACCCCGAGAGTCTGCCGGCAGCGATCGAAGGTCGCGCCGGCACGCATTTCGTGGGCGCGCTCTAGCGAGGCACTGCCTCAGCGCGCACAGCCCGCAACGCCGAGAGCCACGACGCAACTACGCGATTGCCGCGACGTCCCCATCGGTGCTACCCTCGACCACTTCGCGGCAAGCTGCGGGCGCCGTGGACTCGGAGCCGAGGCACATACCACGAAAGGCAGCGGATGTCCCACACGGACCGGAGGTAGGGATGAAGAAGATCGAGGCGATAATTAGACCGCATCTGCTCGACGCCGTAAAGAACGCTCTGCAAGAGATTGGCGTGATCGGCATGACGGTGAGCGAGGTGCGAGGATTCGGCCGCCAGAAAGGCCACACAGAGACCTACCGCGGCACGGAGTACCGCGTCGATTTCCTGCCCAAGGTCAAGATCGAGGTGGCCCTGGCGGACGCGGCGCTCGAGGCAGCGGCAGAGACGATCGCCCGCACGGCGCGCACGGGTAAGTTCGGCGACGGCAAGATATTCATCACCACACTCGACGACGTGCTGCGCATTCGCACCGGCGAACGCGGCGAACAGGCCCTGTAGGGGCGATTCATGAATCGCCCCTACGGCATCTGGCTTGCCCTGGGATTGGCGCTGATGCTCAGTGGCTGCCGCGGCTGCGGCGCGCGCGGCGGCCTGCCCCCGGGCCGGCCGCAGGTGATCACTGAGTCGGACGGCGTCACGCGCTACCAAGTCGACAAAGGCAAGGCCCAGGCCTACTACGACCAGTGGGGCAGACTCGAGCGCATCGAGGTCGACAGCAACGGCGACGGCAAGCCTGACCGAGTGTCGCACCATGCGGGCAAGAAACAGCCCACGCGCGTCGACATCGACACGGACTTCGACGGCCATTTCGATCGCTGGGAGCTCTACGACGATGCCGGGCGGCTCACGAGAATCGGCGCGTCACGCCAGGGCAACGTCCCGGACATGTGGGAAGTTCTGGACCCGCAAGGCCACGTCGCGCGGCGCGAGTACGACGACGACCACAACGGAAAGATCGACCGCGTCGAGGTCCTCGAGGGCGGACGCGTGACGCAGACCGAGGTCGACGCCGATCGTGACGGCCGCATCGATCGCTGGCAGCATTGGTCGCAAGGACGCCTCGTCAGTGAGGAGCTCGACACGGACGGTGACGGCCGGCCAGACCGAATCGTGACGTACGCAAGCGACGGCAAGGTCACGGGCCTGAGACGCCTGCCGGCTCGGTGACGTCGGTGCGAGCGCGAGTGGAGGCGACCCCCGCCGACCCAGCGCGTCGCCCGGCGGTCTTCGATGAGCCCCTCGGGCGCAGCGCCCGCTGGCTCATCCTGTTTCTCCTCGTGGCTGCGCCGCTGGCGATGGGCTCGGTGCATGAGCCGGCGTTCATTCCCCTGCTGGCCCTTGCCACGGCCGCTGGCCTGCTCTCCTGGTGGCTGCCAACGCGTCGCCAAGGCCTGCGCGCGACTGCGCCCCCTGGCGCGCCGCTACTGGCCGCCCTTCTGACGCTGATCGTCTTCCAGATGGTGCCCNNGAGCGGCTCGCGCTCGTGCCGCTCGCGACTTGGCGGCCGATCAGCGTGAACCCGGCCGACACTGGCCGGGGACTCGCCTTCGCGGTGGCGTTTGCGCTGCTTTACGCGGCCGCCGTGCGCGAGTCGGCCCACCGGCACTGGCGTCGACAGGTGGTCTCGGCCGTCGTCGCCACGGGATTCGTCATGACCATCGTCGCGCTGGTCCAGGCCGCGACTGCCACGCCCGGCAAGATCTACGGCCTGTGGCGGCCGCTCGACGACTGGGCCGTGTTCGGACCTTACGTCAATCACAACCACTTCGCGAACTATCTGGTCATGGCAACCCCGCTGGCCCTCGCCCTCTTCGCCGAGACCCTCGCCGAGCTTTCCGCAGGCTGGCGTGTGCGACGCTGGCTGGTGTTCGGCGATCCGCCTGCATCGCGGGCGTTGCTGCTGCTCGTCGTGACGCTGACGCTCATGATCGGCCTGCTGAGCGCGCGCTCGCGCGGCGGAATCGCGGCCAGCCTGCTCGCCATGGCGCTGCTCGTGCTCGTGCTCCTACGCAGCATGCGGGCCACCCTAATCCTGGTGCTATTGTTGGCAGCGACCGTCTGGTTCGTCGATCCCCAGCCTGTGATCGACTCACTCCGCATACGCACCTTCGCGCAGACCCGCTGGCCATTCTGGAAGGACGCCCTGCGGGCCGTGCCGCACTTCCCGCTGTTCGGCGCCGGGTTCAACGCCTACGGCACCCTCTCGCCGCACTATCAGACGGACTACCAAGCGTACTGGGTGGCGGAAGTGCACAACGACTACATACAGGTTCTGATCGACACGGGTCTCGTTGGGGCCCTGGCCATCGGCGGCCTGCTCGCACTGCTGATGCGTGCGGCGTTACGGGCGGGCCGCCAGACTGTTCTGGGGGCCGGCCTCTTTGCCGCGCTCGCCGCATGCGGACTGCACAACACGGTCGAATTCGGTTGGCAGATCCCGGCCAACGCCGCCACCTTTGTCGCCCTCGCGGGCCTCACCTTGGGCGAGGGCCACAGCCGACGCGAGAGTCGCGCCAGCGTCGAAGGGCGTCAGCCTTGACGATGCGCGGAAGACGGAATTAGAATCGATTTGTCCTAGGGTAGAACGGCCTTGCGTTAGGGAGGCCGCTGGAGCGCGCCGATGGCCGACAACCTCTCCTCGAACCTGCCTGCCCTCACGATACTTGGCGGCGACAAGGCGGGCGTCCGGTTCGTCCTCGAAGAGCCTGTCGACAACGTCCTGCTCGGCTCGGATCCCTCGTGCCGCTTCTGCATCGAGCTCCCCGGCGTGAGTCCGGTGCACGCACGCATCTGGATCGACGACACGGGCATCACGGTCTACGACACCAACAGCCCACGCGGCCTGTACGTCAACGACGAGCGTATCGGGACCCAGGTCCGCCTGCGCAATGGCGACGTCATCTGGCTGGGCCCGCCGGGAGACGAGCAGTCGGTGATGATCCAGTGCCGCATCCCAACCAAGGATGCGCGGCCCGAACCTGAAGCCGCGCAAACGGGGACGGATGTACCGTCGGCGACACCCGCCGTGGCAACGCCTTTGGCGGTGCCCGAGGGCGGATTCTCTCTCGAGGCGGAGACCGTCGCGGTGCCGCCAGCTGACGCGCTGAGCACGCCGCTGCCACCGCCGGCATCACTGCTCCCACCGCCAGCGCCACCTGCCAGAAACGAATTCGAAGACGACATGGCCGAGGGCACGGTCCCCATGCCGCAGGTCCCGACGACACACCCTCCAATGGCGACGCCCACCCCAACACCGTCGCCCGGGCTCGCCCACCCGCGCTCGCCAAAGCCGGCGTCGCATACGCCACCGGCCATGACGATGACGCCGGCGCCAGCTCGGCCAGCGTCCCTGACACCCGTGCCACGGCCGGCCGGCCGCCCCGGCGCGGCACATCGGCCAGCGTCACCGGCGCACGCCCCTGCGCATGCGCCTCAGCCGCGACGTGCCCGCGGGAAGGGGCTGGCCATCCTCGCCATTGGTCTGGCCGCGCTGCTCCTGCTGGGCGCCGCTAGTGCGGGAGTCTGGTACTTCTGGCGCGAGCCGCTGTCGCGCCTGGTCAGCGCAAAGCCCTCTCCGTCGGTTATAGCGACGCCGCCTCCTGTGGCCCCGCGGCCAATGGCAGAGACGCCGGTCGCGGAAACGACCCCTACCGCAACGCCAGCTGCGGCGGCGACGACCGCGCTCCCCACGCCGATCGAGGTCGTCATCCCAGTCAAGTCGTCAACGCCCTCGCCCGCCGCAACGCCTGTGAAGACACCGACGCCGACCAAGACGCCGACGCCTGGCAAGACACCCTCGCCCGCCGCGGCAGCGTCGGCAGAGGCGTTGCGTGCGCAGCAACAGGCCGCACAGGTCGCCGCCCTAGTGGCGCAGGCGGAGAGCGCTTATTCTTCTCAGCGTTTCGATGCGGCTCTCGGGTTCTACGACGAGGCCCTGCGCGTCGACCCGCGAGACGCACAGGCTGCTGCCGGCAAGCAGGCAGCGACTGCTGCCGCGTTCTGCTGGAAGCGTGCGTTCGTCCCGGGCCGCACCAACGTGCAGGCGGCCAAAGGAGGCGGGGGGTCGAGTCTCCAGGGTTTCGAGTCAGCCGACGTCAAGGTCGCACGAGCGCCGGACTACTCCGGGCTGATCGAGTTCGTCGTGACCCCTGCGCATGTGAAGCCTGGAGACAGCTATTCGGTGCGCGTCAACCTCACCAACGACGGCAAGAAGGCCTTTCGGCTCGCGAGCGCCACCGTCGCGCTCGTGGTCAACGGCGAGCGCACGCCCGTTCCCACGACCGCGCCCGCGGGCGATCTGGCCGCGCACCAGAGCGGCACGCTCGCGCAGATGGGCGGCAGTTGGCTCGAGAGCACGCGTTCGTGGACGGTCGAGGTCTCCGTCGCAACGGCCCACGGCGACGCGTTCTCGAACCAACTGGGCTGGCGCTAGGCGAGCTCCGCTTCACCTGAGGCTGGGCAGACCACTCCTGACCGAACTGCGTCCCTTCTGCCAGCCGTCCGCTATCGGAACGTCGTAGGCGGTGAGGGCGTCGCAGTTGGCCGTGCTGTGGGCGTGGGCGTGGGCGGCGTGGGCGTGGCCGTGGGAATCGGCGTCGGCGTCGGCGTGGGGACCGGCGTCATTGTTGGCGTGGGCTGAGGGTTGAAGACCGTCACGACCGCTGTGATGCCCGTGGCCGCGGCGCTGCTCAGCACCAGGGCCGCTGTGCCCACCGTGAGCGCCAGGCTGCCCGCGGCGAAGCCGACCGGCGCCATCACCGTGCCCGTCGACGCCGAGTAGATCGTCACCTCTCCCGGCGGCCCGATCGCCGCCAGCTTGCGATCCTGAGGACACTCGCTCGGCTCGTTGACAACGATCGCCTGAATCTCAGGCGTGCGGCTCTCATCCAGCTCGGTCGAGGCCGCCCAGATGTAGTAGGTGATTGGGCTCGCCGCCAGCGTCGGACGCGGGAGTTTCCAGATGAACTGGCCTTCCGTGGCAGCACCTTCGACGTAGAAGTAGTCGTTGCCACGCGCCCCCTTGAAATAGGCCCGCGCGCGCGCCACGCTGGCAGCGGGCTCGATCTTGGCGTCGAGCAGCGGGAACTCGCCCGCGACGAAACACCCCACCGGCTCGTGTTCGATGCGCGCGCCGATCGTGGGCGGGGTCTGTCCCGCCGGCGGCTCCGCGGCGGGCTGGCTGGGGGTCTCGCCGGTGCCCACTGGCGCGGCACCTTCCTGCGCCATCGCGCCGGGGAGGGCGATGAGCTCCACGCGGGTCGACGCGACCTGCGCCGCCACGACATCCACGACGCGCGGCGCACGCCCCACTGCCAGGCCTGCCCGGCCCTCCGTGGTGAGCGCGTAGCGTCCAGCCACGACATGCGCCTCGAACGCACCGTCCGCGCCTGTGGTGACGCGCTGGACAGCGCCGCTATCGAGGTTCACCAGGGCGATCTCCGCCCGGGCGAGCGCTCGTCCGCCAAGCGTGACGAAACCCTCGACGAGCCCAAGACTCGCCCCGGCACGCAGGTCGACCGATGGGATCGTCAGCAGCGCTACGGCGAGAACAGCGGCAGCTCTACGCATGGCTAGCCCCCTTCCGGCTTGTCTTCCGACTCAATCGTAGACCCGCGGCCCACGCCATTCAACCCGCAGGCACTACGAGCTACGCCCCGCGCGGTCAGACGCACCGCTCTCGGCTCGGCCGCCTTGCCGACGGCTCGCACCCTCAGCGTAGTAGCTGCGATAGTACTCGCCGTAGTACTGGCCGTANNCCCGTCGACCACTGGGCAGAGCACGGGCGTGTCGGCCATTGCCAGCACGGGCGGGGTGTCGATGATCACCCAGTCGTAGTGGCTGCGCAGGGCGCGGAGCACGTCCTTCATGCGCGCCGACCCCAGCAGCTCCGCAGGGTTGGGCGGCACGTACCCGCAAGGCAACACCATCAGGCCCTTGTAGCGAGTGGTGTGGATGGCTTCGGTCGCTTCAGTCTTGCCGACGATGAGGTCCGTCAATCCCGGCGCCTTGTCCACGCCGAAATGCTGGCTCATCGACGGCCGCCTCAGGTCAGCCTCGACCGCCAGAACGCGCGCGCCGGTCTGCGCCAGGGAGGCCGCGAGGTTGACCGTCGTCGTCGTCTTGCCTTCCCCGGGATTGGCGCTGGTGACCACGATGACCCGGCCCGCAGACTCCGCAGACGAGAAGATGAGGTTCGTGCGCAGCACGCGATAGGCCTCGGCCACGGCTGATTTCGGGTTGCGCAGGATGAGCGGCGATGGCTTCGGCACGTTCTTCTCCGACGCACGTGCGCCCACGTCGGGGACCACGCCCAGGAACGGCAGTCCCAGATGCTGTTTGACGTCCTCGGGCGTCTTGAGCGTGTTGTCGAGGTGCTCGAAAAGGAGCGTCAGACCAACCCCCAAGACAAAACCGACGAGCAGGCCCACGCCCAGGTTCATGCCGCGCCGCGGCGCAATCAGGACCCCGCGCTCGGCCTTTTCGTTGATGCGCACGTTCGTCGATCTGAGCTCGCTCTCTAGCCCGGTCTCCTTGCTACGGTTCAGAAGGTCGCGGAAGAGCTGCTGGTTGCTGTCGACCTCGCGCTTGAGAACGCCGTACTCGATGGACCTGCGGTTGACCTCGAGCGCGTCGCGCTTCAGCGCATCGAGACTGGCCTGGAGGTTGCTCTCCTGCTGCCGCGCCGTCTGGTAGGCATTCTCGACCGACTTGACGACGTCGGCGATCTCCGCGCGGATCTTCTCTTCGGTCGCGCGGATCTGCGACCGCACGCGCAGCATGTCCGGGTGCCTTTCGCCGTAGGTCTCCGACAGCCGCGTCTGTTCTCGCTGCAGGCTCGCCAGCTCGGTCTTGAGGCTCTGCACGACGGCGTTCGCCATCACCAGGGGAAACGCCTCCAGCTGCGCCGTCGACAAAGAACGCATCTGTTCGAAGAGCGTCTCCTTGGTGATGCGCTCGGTGCGCGCATTGACCACCGCAGCCGTGAGCGCCGTCAGCTTCTGATCGACGAGCCCTTGCCGCTCCTCGATGTTGACCAGTCCCTCGCGTTCACGATAGGCCTGCAGCGCGCGCTCGGCATCCTCGACCTTCTTCTTCTCCTCCTTGAGCCGCTCGCCCAGCCAGCCGGTGGCCTCGCTGGAGGTCTCGAAGCGATAGTTGCGGATGTGATCGATGTAGACCTCGGCCAGCGTATTGACAGCCAGGGNNACGGGCTCGACCTTGAGACGCGAACGAAACGCCGCCACCGCAGGCGAGAGCAGCACGCCGTCCTTGTCGACCAGCGCCTTGGGTGTCTTGCCGAAGAAGCGCACTTGGATGCGCTCCACTGGAGACATCAACGGACCGGTCTTCAGCTCCGCGTTCTTCTGGAACCCGATCTGCTCGACAACTCGCTCGGACAGGGTGCGCCCGCGCAAGATCTGGTACTGCGTCTGGAAGTAGTCCATGCCGGACTGCCCAATATCGACGACCTCGCGCGTGGTCAGGACGTTGGGCGCGTCCCGGTCGATCTGGATCGACGCGGTCGCCTGATAGAGCGGCCGAGTGGTGTAGCTGTAGATGCCGGCGACCACTAGCCCGGATACCACGCACGCAACGACCAGGTTCCGTCGCTTGTGGAAGACCGCCAGGTAGCGGCGGACATCCTGCAGCAGAGCTTGCTCGTTCATCGTCTCCTGCGAGCCCCACCAGGGCAATGCTGCTATTCTAGCCTAGAAGAAGCGTTCTGGCACGATGATCGTGTCTTCAGGCAGCACCAGGTCGGTCGATCGCACCTTGATCTCCTGCCTCTTCCCGCCCACGACGCGCACGACCTTGATTCTCCCGGAGGAGCCGCGCGCCGTCACGCCGCCGGCGACGGTGAGCACCTGGAGCACGGTCGCGCCACTTTCGTAGCGGTAGGCCCCTGGCCGAGCGACTTGGCCGCTGACGTACACCTGTGACGCGCGAGGCACGTGGATCGTATCCCCGAGCTGGAGCAGGATGTTGGCCTCGGGCTTGCCGGCGCGCAGATCGGCGAGGTTGACGTGGAAGGTCTCCGCACCAGGAGGGGTCGGCTCCGGCTCCGCCCGGTTCTCTGCGCCGGCCTCAGGGGTCGCATCAGGTGTCGGCTCGATCGCTGGCAGACTGCCCCCGCGCGGCGGACGGATAACGAGCACCTCGTGGCCCGCGGCCGTAGTCGGGCTGCCGGCTTCGCCGAGAAGGGCGAGCAGAGACCTGTCGGCCTTCAGAGCATAGATCCCGGGCCGTGCCACCTCTCCGGTCACGTACACGCGTTGGCTGCGGTACTCGGAGATCGTGACCGAAACTTCCGGCCGTTTGAGATATCCATCGGCCAGAAGCGTCGTTATCTTGCGTTCGAGATCCCGCGCGGTCATGTCCGAGGCCTTGACCTTGCCCAGGATCGGGAAGGTCAGCATGCCGTCCGGATCCACCGGCATCTGGCCCGACATGTCCGTCTGCCCCAGCACGAGGACGCGCAGGATGTCGCCAGGCCCGATCTCGTACGTATCCTCTGAAGAAGCGACAGCGGCGCACATGAGCGTCGCACACAGCACGAACACACTGCGCATGGTCACCATTGTGTACAGTGAGAGGCGCCGCGTCAATCAGGGGTTATAGCGGGCGCTCAACCCGACCAGCAGCCCCTGGATCCCGAAGTACGACACCGTGGAACGTCGCTTGAGGTAGCTCGCAGCCACGCCCAGCCGCAGGTGACCGCGGAAGCGGTAGCCCAGATCGGCCCCGACCTCGTCGGCCGTGTCGCGGCGCGTGCCGGAGTAGGTCTGGCCACCGGGTAGGACGAGGCTCAGGGTGCCATCGTCCCACAGGCGCATGCGGCGCGCGAAGGCTTGGAAGTTAAGGGCACCGACGAGGTCTTTGTCCAGGCGCGCTCCTATGGTCTCGGTCAGAACGCTGGGAGTCTCGGCGCTCGGGGCCAGCATGGAGAACGAGTAGTCGCGCCGATAGGAGCCGCCGATGTGGGTCTTGACGGAAAGGTTGAGCAGCGCGTCGACGTCGCACACCGCGCGCGGCCGCGACGCCGGGCTGCCACCGTGCGGCCGAACCCACTGCACGCCTGCCATGGCCTCTCCCGAGACGAGCGCAGTCGCGTCGGTTCGCACTCCTCCCATGAGCCGATCCCTGTCCGTGTCCCGTCCCGCGAGATAGGGAAAGCGGTCGCGCATGTGTTCGTAGGTCGCGGCGAGCGAGGTCTTCACGGTCAGGCCGTAGTCCAGATCTGCGGCCAACCTGTAATCCTCGTGGGTCATGGCGCGACGAAGATCCACGCCGTACTCTTCTTCGCCAGCGTCGACCTCGCGGCGATCATGCTGGCCGCTCAACTGCAACCGCGTGAGTCCGAATAGCGTGCGCCTCAGGCTCACTCGATGCATGGTGTCGGTGTAAAGCACGCGCTGATCGACTTCGAGGCTCGGCCGAGCGCGCTGGCGCGCCATTGACGCCTCCAGCGCCACGCCCGTGCGAACCCCGTCCCACTCGCAGCGCCCGCTGCCGCTGCCCATCAGCCGTCTCTCCGACGCGGTGCGCAAGAAGTACAAGTACGTGAGCGCGCCGTTGCCGCGCAGCCTGAGCGCGCGCCAGACCGGCAAGACGATTTCGAGACCTGGCCCACCCGACGCCGTCATGTCGGCGCGTGGTCCCGAAGGCGTGTACAGGGTGTTCGTGTCCATGCCAATCGTGCCGATCTTGAAGGACGGCGTCAGGTAGAACGGGCCAATCTGATAGCGGCCGGCGCGCGGGCCTGGGGCCTGAGGCTCCTCCGGCTGGACCCCGGACGTTGACGCAGCGCCCTCTTCGGGCGAAGAGGCTGGCGGCTCGCCCGGCTGTGGCTCGGGCGTGGGCGAGGTGCCCACCTCAGACGAGGACGCCGGCGGCTCCGCTGCAGAATCAATCGGCTTGGGCGACGGGGCCGGCGCTGGCTGAGCCCAAGCGACGCTGCTCGCCATCGCGATCACCACCCAAGCCGCGATCGCCGCAACCCCCTCACCGGCGACGCGGCCACGCCTCTGGCTGCCCTCATCGACATTCGCGCGCATCGCCATCCTCACCAGCCGCCGAGCCGCACCCGCAGCAGCAGCAAGCCAAACACGAGCGGCAGCGCCAGACACGTGCGCCACTCCTTGTTGACTCGGACACGCTGCCACACAAAGTGCGACCCTGCCGGGCCGGCAGGGCTGAGACGCGGCATGAAACGCGGCACGGCTGCCGACCAGACGCCGTGCTCGGCCGGGAACTTCTCCGCCAGGAAGGCGGCCTCCGCGCGGATCGCCCGCGGATAGAACAGGACGAAGTANNGCCTCGCCCGCCAGGGTCAGCGCGAGTCCCGCCACCATCCACACTGGCCGTGGATGCGCCAACACCAGAGCCACGGCAAAGGCGAGGTACCCGACCCGCACGCGCCATCTAGCCGGTAGCAACGCTTCTCTCCTTTCGCGCCCGGGCCAGACGCCGCGCGATCGCGCGCGCCACCTCGTCTGGGTGAATCGCCTTCATCACGTCCGCATGAATCCGGCAGCGCCGCTTGTGACACGGCGCGCACAGCGGCGCGCGGCGAACGACGATATCGTCCTCGCCGAACGGCCCGTTGCGTGTGGGTTCGGTCGGGCCAAACAGCGCCACCACTGGCGCTCCCACGGCGCAGGCAAGCTGCAGCGGACCGGTGTCGGCAGCGACGACCACACGCGCCCGACGCGCCAGCTCGGTGTAGTCAAGCAGGCTCGTCGGGAAACACCGCCGCGCGGTGCCGCCCGAGGCGACCACGACCCGGTCGGCCAGCGCTTCCTCCCCCGGTCCCCACGTCACCAAAGGCGTCAGGCCACGCTCCTTGAGGATGCGCGCCAGCGCGCCAAAACGGTCCGGCGGCCAGAGCTTGCTAGCCCAACCGCCGCCCGGATTGAGGATCGCGAAGGCACCGAGGTCCATCTCCTGACACAGCTCCTCGATGCGCGCCGCGCGTTCCGCCGACAGCGGCAGGGGGAAGACGCGCGAGCCGACGTCGTCGATCGACAGGGCCCGCAGCAGCGCCAGGTTCTTGTCGATCACGTGCTGTGCGTCTTCCGGCAAGTCGACCTGTTCGTCAATCAAGAACGCCGACGCGGGTTCGCGCCGCCACGGCGCAGCGTAGCCCAGCACGCGCGCCGCTCCCGAGAGACGCGCCCACAGCGCGGATTTCCAGAGTCCCTG
>PMCG01000146.1:196-3800 GCA_003155335.1 Acidobacteriota bacterium | reverse complement strand
GGTGTGCACGACGTCGCCGATGGACGAGAGCCGAACGATGAGCGCCTTCACCCTCTCACCCGTGCAAACAGCGTGCGCGTGTCGTGGTCCTTGGCATCGCCCACGATGGCGACCCGGCCCCCGCAGGCGCGCACGACCTCGCGCTCCGGCACTGTCTCTGCGGTGTAGTCAGTGCCTTTGCAGTGGACGTCCGGCCGCAGGGTCTGGATCAGGTGGGTGACGTCCGCCTCGTGGAAGATCACGACGTGGTCCACGGCCCTGAGCGCAGCCACCAGTGTCGCGCGGTCGCGCTCGGGCAGGATCGGACGCTCGGGCCCTTTCAAGCAGCGCACCGACTCGTCGCCGTTGACGCCGACGACGAGCAGGTCAGCCTGGGCTCGCGCGGCCTCGAGATAGCGCACATGGCCCACGTGCAGCAGGTCGAAGCAGCCGTTGGCGAGCGCGATCGTCTGGCCCTGCCGGCGCGCCGCGGCCACGCGATCGGCGACGTCCTCGAGCGAAGCGATCTTGGATGCAGCAGTCCTGGGCAGCGAGCGCGCGACTCCCACGTCAGACCTCATGGCGGCCCCATTTTCGTCGCATCCGGGTGGCACGGCAAATCGGCTCTGGCGCCGAGCAAGCAGTCACGTCTCAGTCGATTCCCTTGACCACGTACAGATCGTCCAAGAACCGCGCGTAGGAGTACGCGTAGCTGAGTCCGTCGGACGTGAACCGCACCGACGGAAAGCCCTGGATACCGTCGACCTCGGGGACACGGATCTCCAAGAACGGTCGCGCCTCGCCGTCAGACACGTCGATACGGAGTATGCGGAGAGGCTGCTGGTCCATGCGGTAGACCAGCAGCGAGCGTCCATCCTGCAGCCAGCGGATCGGCGCGAGACCGGGCGGCAGCCGGGCGAGACTCCGCGCACTGCCGTCGTCCACCGACAAGAGCATCAGTCGCTCGCCCGCGCCCACCGCGGCAATCCACTTTCCGTCGGGGGAAACGGGGAAGCCCTGCAGGTCGCGCACGAGCACCCCCTGCGTGCTGACAAGCCGAGGCACACCCACTGGGAAGCCCTGAACGAAGAGTCGCGCGCCTTGGCCCGGCTCGTTGCGGGCCATGACGATGCGCCGACCATCGGGAAAGAAGCTCGCTCCGCGACAGGCGCCGGGCGCTTCCGCGCCGATCTGCAGCACCGGTCCCGTACGGGTGGGATAGGCGACGAGCGCGGGGTTCGCACTCGGCACGAGGGCGAGCGCGTGGCGTCCGTCGGGAGAAAGCGACAAAGCCAATCCGGCACCTAGGCGCACTGCCACAGAACCCGGGTCCCGCCTCAGGTAGACGGAGTAGCGCGGCCCGCCACTCTCACCAATCTCGCTGGAGAGGATGCCGGTGCCGTCCTCCGAGAGATCCGCCAAGATCGAGGAGTCGAAGACCTTCAACTCCCGCGCGGCCTGCCACTCGGGCCGCGAGAGCATGAGGCCAATGCGACGATCCTCGCGGGCGACGAGTGCTTCACCACTGGGCGATACGTCCAGGAGCGACAGCGGTCCGGGAACGCGGACGAGAAGACGGCTCGTCCCGCCCAGACTCACGGCGTGAAGGGCCCGCAGACCGTCACCTTGCGTGCCTGCGAGCCAGATCTCGCGTCCGTTGGGTCCCCAGGCGAGACCATTCGTGCTCGTCCAGAGGTCCCCCACCTGCTGACGGTTGGCCTGGCGATCGACGACGAGGATCGAACCCAGATCGTCGAACGGGATCGGGTGCTCGACGATCGCCACGCGCTCTCCGTCAGGGGAGACGCGCGGTCCAGTCATCCAGCCCTCGCTCTCGTAGAGACGAGTTCCGACAGGATACTCGAGCGCGCAGCGTCCTGACCGACACCGCACGACGGCCAGCTCCCCGCCAGGGCCGAAGTCGGCCCCGCTCACTTCGTCGAGAACCTCCCGTGCGCCACCACCGACGGTGGATGAGAGACTCAACGTGCCGCGCAGCCGCCCCGGGAGCAGGCCGCGCACGTCCGTCAACAGCGCCATCACGCTCGTTCTGGAGATAGCGAGAATGCTCGCAGGCGACGGGAGGGGCAGGAGCAGCGACTCGTGGGCATGCGGGTCCTTGCGATAGAGCCGGAACGGACCTCCGTCCCAAGCGGCTGCGTACACAACGGCCGCCCCGCCGGGCACGTAGCGCCCGGCCCATGCCGTCCCACGCCCGAACGTGATCTGCTCGAAGATGGGCGGCGGCGGTCGACGTCCCCAGAGCAACGCACCGACGACGGCCAAACCCAGCGCCACCGCCACATAGGCCCACGACCGATGCCCTGAAGCGATCCGCGCCGGAGCCACCGCCGACTTGCGCTCTGCCTGTGAGCCAAGTGCCTCGCGGATATGTCCCAGATCAAGCGCCAAGTCCCGCGTAGAGTGATAGCGCTGCTCGACCTCCTTGGCAAGGCAGCGCTCTAGCAGCCGGCGCAGTGGAGCGGCGGCTTCGTCTTCCAGCGCTGCCGGCGTCTCCGGGGACTCCCGCAGCGTCGCGGCCAACGTGTCGGCAGCCGTTGCGCGCGCGAAGGCGCGCTTTCCGCTGATCATCTCGTAGAGAATGGCGCCCAAAGCGAACTGGTCCGATCGATGGTCGGCCGGAGCGCCGCGCGCCTGCTCGGGCGACATATAGCCAACGGTGCCCAGGGCGAGACCCGGCTCGGTCACGGGCCGAGGCAGCCCGCCCGCCGTCGAATCCTGCGGGCTCCCCGCCAGCGGCTGTCGCGCTTTGGCCAGCCCGAAGTCGAGTATCTTGACCTGCCCCTCCGCCGTGAGAACAACGTTTTCGGGTTTGAGATCGCGGTGCACGATCGCGCGCTCGTGAGCGGCGGCCAGGGCCTCGGCCATCTGCTGAGCCAGTTCCAGCGCCCGGCGCACAGGCAGGCGGCCCTCAGCGAGCCAGTCCCTGAGCGTGCGCCCCTGGACCAGCTCCATCACGACGTACTGCGCACCCTGCACTTCGCCGACATCCAGAATCGCGACGATATGGGGGTGGTTCAGCGCTGCGACGGCTTGCGCTTCGGCGCGCAGGCGTGCACGCGCCGCCTCGTCGGCGTCACGCTCCGCAGGCAGTGTCTTGATCGCCACCTCGCGGCCGAGGCGCGTGTCGCGCGCGCGGTAGACCTCGCCCATCCCGCCTTTGCCGATGAGCTCAAGGATCTCGTAGGGACCGAGCCGCTCGCCCCTCTGCCTCAACGCTGCTCGCCTCCCTTGAGACCGAGGTTCTTCATCAAGCGGTGCAGATAGTTGGGATGCAGTCCCAGCAGGCGCGCGGCCTCGCTGACATTGCCGTGTGCCTCGGCGACAGTGCCTTGGATGAGCCGACGCTTGGCCTCGGCCACGGCTTCGTGGTAGCGGTTGGGCGCCGACGACTCCTCGGTCCCACTCTCGACCAGCGCCTCCGGCAGATCCTCAGGCCGCACGAGCTCGCCGTCGCCGAGCAAGACCGCGCGCTCGATGGCGTTCTGAAGCTCGCGCACGTTTCCCGGCCAGTCGTAACGCACGAGCAAGCGGCGAGCTTCCGGGGAGATCCCGACCAGCTTCCGGTTGCCTCGTCGCCCCGCGCGCGCAGCGAAGTAGCTGG
>PMCG01000146.1:0-155 GCA_003155335.1 Acidobacteriota bacterium | reverse complement strand
TTGGTCTCGATCGCCCGCAGCAGCTTGGCCTGCAGAGAAAGCGCTAGCTCGCCCACCTCGTCCAGGAATAACGTGCCCCCGTCCGCCACCTCGATGCGCCCAGGCTTGCGCTGCAAAGCACCCGTGAACGCGCCGCGCTCGTACCCGAACAACTC
>PMCG01000030.1 GCA_003155335.1 Acidobacteriota bacterium | reverse complement strand
GACACGCAGACGCTGCCGGCCACGGGCGAGATCCTCAGCGAGCACCTCTTCTTCCGCACCGCCACGACGCCGGGCCTCTACGAAGTGCGCGCGACCTACCAGAGCGCTGGCCGGCCAGTCGAGGTCTACGAGACCGGCTTCTGGCGGCGCGACACGAAGCTGCTGACGCAGGGGCCGCGCCTCACGGCAGGCCGCACGTACCTCCGCAAGGATGGCGCACCCTGCTTGCCCGTCGGCGTCAACCACTATTCGAATGACCCGGTGTGGGGCAACTTTCCTCGGACATCGAACGGCCTGGTGTGGGACCGCGACTTTGCCGCCATGCAGGCGCGCCACATCACGTTCATCCGCACCGGCATCTGGGACAACCGGCTGTACTACACCGACGTCGTCTCCGGCGGTGCCACGGAGTCTGTGCTGCGCAACATCGAATCGTTCCTGCACGCGGCTGCTCGACACGATCTCCACGTGCAGTTCACCTTCTACGCCTTTGACCCCCAGACCGCGCTGCGCTGGGGCGGCGAGGCGCCGATCATGGACGCCGGCCGCAACCCCTACATCGACCCCATCGCCATCGACGCGCAGAAGCGCTTCGTCCACTCGATCGTCGAGCGCTTCAAGGATGTGCCGTTCTTGAGTTGGGACCTGATCAACGAGCCCAGCTTCTCGAACCCGCGCACCATCTTCCGCGGCAACCTGCCGAATGCCGACGTGACTGAGATCGACGCCTGGCGCCACTGGCTCGAGCAGCGCTACGGCTCCACGCACGCGCTGGCCAGCGCCTGGAACGTGCCGGCCGCCGATCTGCCCGACTTCGCGAGCGTTTCTCTGCCGCCAGCCACGGAGCTGCGCGTGTCACGCCAGGTCGCGGGCCAGCAGGTGCGCGCCTTTGATTACAACCTCTTCGCACAGGACATGTTCAAGGCCTGGGTGGGCGCGATGGTCGCGGCTGTTCGCGACACCGGCAGCCAGCAGCTCGTGACCGTCGGCCACGACGAGGGTGGCATCACCGACCGCGTGCTCAATCAGTTCTACGCCGACGCAGGCCTCGGCATGACGACTGTGCACACCTGGTGGTACGACGACGCGTTGCTGTGGAGCGTGCTCGCGCCCAAGGTGCCTGGGATTCCCAACTTCGTCGGCGAGACAGGCCCGCAGCCCGTCTACAGCCTGGATGGCCGCTCGCGTTGGGATGAGACGCAAGGTCTGGGTCTGACCGAGCGCAAGCTGGCGCTGGGCCTGGGCGCTGGCAGCGCGGGCGCTGCCTACTGGATTTGGTCGAATGGCGACACCTTCCGCCTCGGCCGGCAGGACGGCTCGGACAGCCTGTGGACCGACATGCTCGCTCGCTTCGGAGCTTTCGCCCAGAAAGCGGCGCCCTTTCTCAGCGACGCGCGATCGAGCGACGTTGCCATGGTCGTCCCGCAGTCGCTGCAGCTCTCCGCGCTCTCCAACTACGCCATCGAGGCTCAACAGAAGTGCATTCGCGCCCTGCACTACAACGCGCGCGCCTCGGCCGAGATCTTCGGGGAGCATCAGCTCGAGCGGCTCGGCTCTCCGAAGCTGATCCTGCTGCCGTCTCCGTGGGTCCTCAGTCAGCCGGCCTGGGAGCGCCTCATCGAAAAGGTGCGCGCCGGCGCGACGCTGCTCGTGACCGGGCGCTTCGACGCCGACGAGCACTTCCACGCCACGGACCGGCATCGCGCCGTCGGTCTGGCCTACGAGCCAGCCGTCCTCGCCACGCGCGAGAACGCGGTCGCGTGGCCGGGCGGCCACGGTCGCGCGGTCTTCGGCGGCGACAAGTGCACGTACCTCGATCAGGCCGTGCTGCCCGGCGGGCAGACGTTCGCGCGCCGCATGTTGGGAAAGGGACAGATCCTCTTCTTCTCGCTCCCACTGGAACTGAACGACGATCTCGCGCTCTTGGGTGCGGTCTATCGCTTCGCGCTCGCCGAGGCGCGCGTCGCGCCGCTCTTCCGCACCGCGCTCGATGACACCGGCGTGCTCATCTGCCCCACACCGCTCGAGAAAGCGACGCTCTACGTCCTCATGTCCGAGTCGTCGTCACACAACAAGGTCGCTTTCACTGACGTGGCCAGCGGCAAGGCCATCGCGCTGGATCTGCCATCCGGCCGCGCTGCGCTGCTGCTGGTGACGCGCCAGGGCGACATCGTCGCGCGCTACGATCCGACCACACCCTAATCCCACGTCACCTCGAACCAGCAATAGGGCTGCGAACCGAGGCGCAAGACCCAGGCGTCTGCGGTAGCGGCGTCCTTCGCAACCGGCAGCGCCACTGACGTGCGGCGGCCATACCAGTCCACCGCGTACACGTGTGGCGCCGTTCCCGCGACGCGCCGCAAGACCACGCGCGCCGAGACAGGCTCGACCAGGATCGGCTTCTTGCCAACGTCCACGAGGCTCATGCGCAGGGCCCGATAGACTTGACCGCGGTTCTCGGTCCGGGCCGAGGCGCTGATGAGCAACTGCTTGGCTCGCGCGATCGGCTCGTCCGAGAGCGACGTCACGACGATCTCAGCAAAGCGATTGTCGAGCGCGATGCTCACGTCTCCGAGGTCGACCTGCCGCCGCTGCGGGAAACCGGCAAAGCCCTGCGTGCGCGGCGTGTCGACGGTCACTAGGCCGTCACGGTGCCAGCTCAGCTCACCGGTCGCGCTGCGCACGATGTCGCCCGGCGCTGCCGGTTGCACGACCAGCGGCTCTCCTGCGCCCGCAGGTGGCAGCACCGCGGCCACGCTCTCGCGCAGGAAGACCTCGCCGGGGATCGCCGCGCCCAGCTCCCCATAGACGTCGGTCGCGCCAGGCCGCCAGCGGCGCTCGACGCCCGCGCGCACGTCCCCGCGTCGATACGCCAGCGAT
Organism: Acidobacteriota bacterium; assembly: GCA_003155335.1. Lineage (GTDB taxonomy): Bacteria > Acidobacteriota > Vicinamibacteria > Fen-336 > Fen-336 > FEN-336. The sequence continues at coordinate 209 of PMCG01000030.1, read as the reverse complement.
GCGGCGGGAAGTCCCGCGATGAAGTGCGGCTTGTCACCGGCATCGAAGACCCCTGCCATCTGCGACGTCCAGCGGGGCAGGCCAAAATAGAACTCCAGCAGGCCATTCCAGCTCTGGAGCGATCCGTAGGCAGCAGCCAGCAGCGGGCCCTCGGCGATGAAATCGTTCGGCCAGCAGAAGTTCCACTCCGTCACGATGAACGGCCGGTC
>PMCG01000378.1:7249-8129 GCA_003155335.1 Acidobacteriota bacterium | reverse complement strand
TGAACCTGACCGGATTCACCGCGGCCGAGCGCGCTATAGACGTGCGCCGAATGAGCGGCGTCGATCGCCGTCGAACATGCCTCAAGCACATCGCTACGCATCCACCTGGCGTCGCTCGCTGCTTGTCGCTCTGGCCATCCTCGCATCGGCCGGGGCGTTGTTCTTCGCCGGCCGCGCGCTCGCGCCGCACAGCATCGACTTTGTCGTCTACCACCGCGCTGCGCAGAGCCTGCTCGCCGGGCGCACCGATCTCTACTCGCCCACGTTCGCGCTCGACCCGCCGATGCGCTATCTCTATCCGCCGGTCTTCGTGCTGCTGGTCGCGCCGCTCGGTCTGCTTGCCTACGAAAATGCGTTCGGCCTCTGGTTCGCGCTCTTGGTGCTGGCGGTCGCGTACGTCCTCGTAGACGCGGTGCGCGCTTGGCGCCCGCCCGGCGCCTGGGTCTACGGGCTGACGATCGCGTTCCTCGCTGGCCCGGCCTTGCTGTATGGCCTGCGTAGCGCGAACGTCCACTTGCTCGTTGTGCTGATGACAATCGCGGCTGTCGTGGCCTGGGGACGAGGCCGCTTCGCCGGCGCTGCCGTGCTCGTCAGCGTGGCCGGCGCGATGAAAGTCTTCCCACTTTATCTCTTGCCGTTTCTCGTCGCCTTGCGCGAATGGAAACTGACCGCGCGCATCGCACTCCTGAGCACAGCGCTGTGGACGCTGCCGCTGGCGTACTTCGGTCCTGCGCGCTGTGTGGATCTCTACGGTCAGTGGTGGCGAGACGTGGCTGGCAATGTCGAGCGCCTGCGCCGCGAGAGTCGCCTCGACGTCTCGCTCGAGAGCGCCACGGTCCGCTGGCTGAGCGACGTGGACTATGGACCGCGCATCGATCGC
>PMCG01000378.1:0-7187 GCA_003155335.1 Acidobacteriota bacterium | reverse complement strand
GCAGCTCCCGATCCTGTCGCGGCTGCGCTGGTCGCTGCTCGCGCTGGGCATCGTCAACGTCGTGCTCGTGCTCGTGCCGGGTGCCGCACCGCACCGCGCGCTGGAGGCCTGGGGCGTCTACACGCTGATCAGTGCCGCGCTCTGGAGCCTGAGCCTCTGGGTCGCCTGGCGCTTCCCACGCCGGCGCTGCGAGCACGCAGGCCGCGTCTGATCGCCGCCCGACTTCAGGCGTCGTCCTTGAGCGGTGCTTTGTCCATCAACCCATGGCGCTCGGCCATGCGGTAGAGTGTCCGTCGGTCCACGCCGAGCACGCGCGCCGCGTGCGAGCGATTGTCGCCCACCGCGCGCAAGACGTGCCGGAGGTAGCGCCCCTCCAGCTCGCCGAGCGTCGGCAGATCGTCGAAGAGCTGTTCCGGACGCAGGACGTTCGTGTTCGTCTGTATCGACTGCTCCACGGCTGGTAGGTCCTCCACATCGATGAGGCCGCCGCGTGCGGCCAGTGCCAGGCGTTCGATGGTGTTCTCGAGCTGTCGCACATTCCCGGGCCACGGCCGTCGTGCCAGCTCGTCCACGGCGGCAGGCGTCATGCGCGCCGGGCCGCCGACCCGCGGCGCGACCGCGTTCAAGAAGTGGCTCGCAAGCGGGGCGATATCGTCGGGACGCTCGCGCAGCGGCGGGACGTGGATCTCCATCACATTGAGTCGGAAGAACAGGTCGCGTCGGAAGGCGCCGCCAAGACTCGCGGCTTCGAGATTTCTGTTCGTCGCCGCGATGACGCGCACGTCGACGTGCACCACGCGCGAGGCGCCGACCGGGCGCACCTCGCCCTCCTCGATGGCGCGCAGCAAGCGGACCTGCACGCCCGGAGTCGTCTCGCCGATCTCGTCGAGGAAGATCGCACCGCCGTGCGCCTGCTCGAAAAGGCCTTTCTTGTCGCTGACAGCGCCTGTGAAAGATCCGCGCACGTGGCCGAACAACTCCGACTCCAGCAGGCTCTCGGCCAACGCGCCGCAATTGACTGCCACCAACTGCTGCGCGGCCCGGCGGCTGTGGCGGTGGATGGCGCGCGCCACCAACTCCTTGCCCGTTCCGGTCTCGCCCGTGATGAGCACCGGCATGTCCGAGGCCGAGGCCTGCGCGATCTGCTTGTAAACGCGCAGCATGGCCGCACTCCGGCCGATGATGCCCTCGGACGGCAGGCCGGGGAACTCGGCGGCCTCGGCCCCCTGACGGGCGCGCTCTCTGCGCTTGAGCGCGCGGTCGACCGTTTCGCGCACTTCGCGGTTGTTGAAGGGCTTGCTGATGTAGTCGAAGGCGCCGGCGCGCACCGCTTCGATCGCTGTCTCGAGCGAGCCGAAGCCGCTGACCAGAACGACCTCGACATCGGGGTCGACCGACCTGAAGGCCTTGAGCACATCCAGACCTGAAAGCTCGGTGCCGAGGTTGACGTCGCTCACGACCACGTCGACGCCGCCCTGCTTGGCGCGGGCCAGCGCTGCCTGGCCGTCATGCGTCGACTCCAGCTCGCGGTCCGGCGCGGCCAGCAGTGTCTCGAGCAGGGCGCAAGTGTCTAGTTCGTCGTCGACAATCAGGATGTGTTGCACCGACCGTCCCCCGTGACCGTCCGCCAATTCCGGGAAGGCCCGCTCTCTTCTGGCGGTCCGGTCCCCATGCCACGTCGCTGCCGCGACCAATCGACAAGCCCCGCTCGAGGACTTCGGCGTAGCAGTCGCGCGCGGCAGCGACACACGCAGCTGCTCCCCGTGCGCCCACAGTGCGGATACTGCCCAACATCCCGCCGCAGTGATCAGGCTAGAAGGATGTTATGCGCTCGCGCCGCGGAGCGCAACCGCCCTGCGTGCTAGCATGCCTAGCAGTCATCCGCGGAGGTGCATCATGCCGGCCGGTGGCGCGGGCCGTGTCGGTTGGAGCCTGATGGGCTTGCTCGCTGTGGTGCCAGTCACGACGCGGTGCGCGGCCAAACCCGCGGCGTTTGAGATGGGTGACTCGCGGCGGGTCGGCTTCAACGAGGGTTGGCTCTTCCGCGGGAGTGAGGCCGAGGGCGCCGAGCGACCCGACTTCGCCGACCAGGCTTGGCGCGCGCTGAATCTGCCCCACGACTGGGCCATCGAGGGCCCGTTCGACCGCCAGTGGGGCCCCAGCACTGGCGCGCTGCCGTACTTCGGCGTGGGCTGGTACCGCAAGCACTTCTCTCTGCCGGCGAGTGCCCAAGCTGGCGTCGCTTCCATTGAGTTCGACGGCGCCATGGCGAACTCGCGCGTGTGGCTGAACGGACAAGAGCTGGGCAGCCGCCCCTACGGATACAGCAGTTTCGCCTTCGACCTCACGTCGCACTTGCGCTGGGACGGCAGTGAGAACGTGCTCGCCGTGCGCCTGGCGCCGGAGGAAGGGTCCTCGCGCTGGTACCCGGGCGCGGGCGTCTATCGCAACGTCTGGCTCGACATTGCGGGCCCCGTGCACGTCGCGCACTGGGGCACGTATGTCACGACGCCGACTGTCTCGGACGAGACGGCTCACGTCGCAATTCAGACGCGTGTCGAGAACAGTAGCGGTGCCGCTGCGAGCGTCACCTGCGAGACCGTGATCATGGATGCGGAGGACCAGGAGGTCGCTCGAACGAGCAGCGTCGAGACCATCTCTGTCGGAGCTGCCAAGACACTGGACGTGCGCCTCGACCTCGCGCAACCACGGCGCTGGGACGTGGCGCAACCATACCTCTACCGCGTGGTCACCGCGCTGCGCGACGGCGCGCTCCTACTCGATCGCTACGTCACACCGTTCGGCGTGCGCACGATCGCGTTNNGCTGTCAACCGCCGCGCTATCGAGCGCCAACTGGAGATCCTCAGGGGCATGGGCGTGAATGCCGTGCGCACGAGCCATAACCCGCCGGCGCCCGAGTTGCTTGAGTTATGCGACCAGCTGGGGTTGCTGGTCATGGACGAGGCCTTTGACATGTGGCGCCGTCTCAAGGTGCCGAATGGCTATGGGCGCTACTTCGACCAATGGGGCGAGACGGATCTGCGCGACATGATCCGGCGCGACCGGAATCACCCGAGCATCGTGCTGTGGAGCATCGGCAACGAGGTCCCGGAACAGTCGGACCCGAATGGCTGGGTCTTGGCGCGACGCCTGACGGACATCTGTCATGAGGAGGACCCGACGCGAGCGGTCACGGCTGCCTTCAACCAAGTGGCGGACGCCATCAGGAACGGTCTGGCGGCGCAAGTCGATATCCCCGGCTTCAATTACGCAGCGCCCGATTACCAGCAGATCCTGCACGACCATCCGGATTGGATCACCTTCGGCTCGGAAACCAGCTCCTGCGTGAGCTCGCGCGGCGTGTACCACCTCCCGATCGAGAAGTATCAGAAGCACGAGTCGCTGCAATTGACGAGCTACGACGTGATCGCGCCCGACTGGGCCTATGCGCCCGACGTCGAGCTCGCGGCCCAGGAGCGCTTCCCGCAGCTCCTCGGAGAGTTCGTCTGGACCGGGTTCGACTATCTCGGGGAGCCGACGCCCTACTGGATGGCGCCGGTGGACGAGCGCGACTGGCCCGCGCGCAGCTCGTACTTCGGCGCCGTCGACCTCGCTGGCTTCCCCAAGGACCGCTACTACCTCTACAAGAGCGTCTGGACGCGCGATCCGATGGTCCACATCTTGCCGCACTGGAACTGGGCCGGACGCGAAGGCCAGCCCATACCGGTCGTCGCCTACACCAACGCGGACGAGGTCGAGCTCTTCCTGAACGATCGCTCGCTGGGACGCAAGCGTCGCGGAGCAGAGCCCATGGAGATCCCGGTTGGCCCGAACGTGAGCGCCGATGGGCGATTCCTGACCAAGTACCGCCTGCTGTGGCAAGTGCCTTACGGGAGCGGGGTCTTGCGCGCGGTTGCGTTCAAGAACGGTGCGCCGGTCGCGAGCGACGAACGCAGAACGGCCGGCCTGCCGGCCCGTATCCGCCTGATCCCAGACCGAACGAAGATCCATGCCGACGGCGTCGATCTCTCGTTCATCACCGTGCGCATCGAGGACAAGGACGGCAATCTCCATCCGACCGCCGACAACCTCGTGCGCTTTGCGGTCGAGGGGGCAGGACGTGTCGCCGCCGTTGACAATGGAAGCCCGGCCACCATCGAACCATTCCAGGCCAGTCAGCGCAAAGCGTTCAATGGCCTGTGTCTACTCATCGTCCGCTCAGTTTCCGGGAACGGCGGCAACATCGCGGTCACCGCCACTTCGGATGGACTCGAGACCGCACAGACGACTGTGGTGGCGACGTCGAACTGACGTCACCGCCAGGGGCCTGATCGCACCGCGCGTGGCGCACCACGCAAACGCCGTCGACATCAGTGGTGCATGCGGACCAGGATCGGCGCGAGGGCCGCGCCTCCGGCGAGCGAGATAAGGGCCAGCAGCCGGATCTCCGGCATGGCCATCAGGCCGATCGCGACCATGCCCAGCGCGAAGATGAGCCCTCCCGCGCCGTCAACAGGAATGCGGCTTATGAGAATCCCACGATGCGGCTCCATCGTCCACCTCCTGGGACTGAGGCGTCCCATGTGCTACAGAGGGTCATACGGTGGAGAGGGGCGCCGTGTTCCCGAGGCGGGTCTGGGCAGCGCGACGCAGCCGCCCGCTGGAGCTAGAGCCGCAGTCGCGCGAACTCGTCGAAGGTCGTGATGCCCTCGCGGACGAGATCGAGACAGCGCTGGCGGATCGTGCGCATGCCGCCGCCGATGGCGAGCGTCTCCAACTCCTCGCCGGTCATTCCGTTCAGAATGCCGCCGCGCACCTCCGGTGCGACGGTCATGACCTCGAAGACGGCCTGGCGCCCGCGATAGCCGACCTTGTTGCAGGTGGGACAGCCCTTGCCCCGGAAGAAGGCGAGGCTGTGCGCCTCCTCTGCGCCAATCCCGTGCAGGCTGAGCGTCTGCGCAGCCGGCGGATCGGCTGGCTGCCGGCAGATCACGCACACCCGGCGCACGAGGCGCTGACAGGTGATCGTCGTGAGCGCTTGGGACGCCACGGGTGGCGGGACTCCGAGCGCCATGAAGGCGGCGATGGCTTGGCCGGCGGTCTGTGCCGGCAGCAGCGCGATGACGAGGACGCTCGTGGCGAGTTGCGCAATCAACGTGGCGGTTTCCCGGTCCGGGATCGACGAGACAAGGATGACGTCCGGCCGGACCGCGATGACCGAGCGCAGCGCCTCCTCCATGCGCAGGCCGCGCATGCCGGTCTCGACCTCGACCTGGCGGACGCCGTCCATGCGCCAGTGCACGGGCGCCTCGAGCGAGACCACGTCGCGCTGCGCATGCACGAGGTAGCTCATGATCGAGTAGGCCGTCGTGCCGGATCCGTTGAAGGCCGGGGACGTCACGAGGATCAGGCCGAAAGACGTGCGCAGCTCTTCCATCAGGTGCACGCGATCCTCGATGTCGAGGCCCAGCGTGGCGAAGTCCTTGATGAACGTGGCGCGGTTGACGAGCTTGATCGTGGCCGAGACGCCGTGCGCGGTCGGCAACGTCTGCGCAATCAGGTCGAAATCGGCGTCGGCCAGGGTCGTGGTCGAGCGCGAGGTCTGCGGCCTTGTCTCGCACCGCTTGTCCAAACGGAAGACCTCGAAGAGCTTGTCCGTGAAGGCCCCCTGGATCGACTTGGGGATTGGGTCGACGCGGAAGGAGAAACCATCGATGCGGTACTTCACAGAGATCGCGTCTTCTTTCGGCTCGATCTGGACGTCCGAGGCCCCGCGCCGAGCCGCTAGCGTGAGGATGTATTGCAGAATGGCCTCGGGGTTCGACTGCTCCCAGACCGGACGCGCGGCATAGGCCACACCTTTGGTGTCGGCCAGCGTCTGCACGCCTTGCGTCTTGAGGGCCGCTTCGAGATCCGCCTGCTGCACAAGTCCTTTGGCGACGAGCACCTCGCCGAGCTTCTTCCCGCTGTGCTTCTGTTCGGCGAGCGCCTCGAGCAGCTGCGGAATCGTGACCTTCTTCATCCGGATCAGGATGTCCCCGATGCGGTCCTTGGACTTGGCAAGGGTCTGGATCTCCTCGAGCACACGCGCCGGAGCGTTGCGCCAGAACGCCTTCTTGTATTGCTCGGATGCGTCGCAGAAGCAGCGCAGGCAGAACGGGCAGAGTTTCGTCGGGTTTGTCGGCTCGTGCGAGCACCAGACCGCCCCGAGGGCGTCAAACTCCCCCAGGCAGTTCCAGCACGAGATCGTATAGTTTTGAGCCTCCACTTGTGGCTCGGGCTGCCTCTTAGCGAGCCTAGCGCACAACCCCTTCCAGATCAATCTTCCGTATCGCATCTCACCGCGCCCATTGATCACATCGGCCGAGTCGGGTAATGGCGCCGGCGGCGGCATGGGTGAGCGAGCCGCGGTTGACCCGAGGCCGTTCGTCGGGCATGATCGATCCAGAGAGAATCTCGATCGTTCTGGCCAGTCGTCAGCCGTAGGAGGCGCGGCGTGGTCGACATCAACCAGAAGGAACGCACGATCCGGGTCAAGATCGTCTACTACGGTCCTGCGCTCGGCGGAAAGACGACCAATCTGCGCGTGCTGCACAAGCAGGCGCTGGGCGCCAGGCGCGGCGAGTTCATCTCGGTCAACTCGATGCAGGATCGGACGATCCTGTGCGACCTGCTGCCGCTGCGCTCGGGAGGCTTCCGCGGCTACGACCTCAAGCTGCAACTGCTGGCCGTGCCGGGCCAGAGTATGTACGCCGCCACCCGCCGCGTCGTGCTCAAGGCCGCTGACGGCATCGTTTTCGTGGCCAACTCCGCTTCCGACCGCTGGTACGAGAACACGCAGAGCCTCAAGGAGATGAACGCGAACCTGATCGCGCACCAGGTCGATCCGCACACGATCCCGTTCGTGATCCAGTACAACAAGCGCGATCTGCCGCAAGTGATCGAGCTGGCNNACGCTCCAGGATCTCTGCCGCCGATACCGGACGATGGAGCTGCCACCGGGCCAGACAGTGGAGGCCTGGGTCAAGGACGCGGTCAAGGGCATGTTTGGCCGCGAGCAACTGGAGGCTCTTCCGACGGAGGCGCCGGCCGAGGAGCCTGAGGAGCCCCCGGTTGAGATCGAGCTGCCCGATGGCACCGTGATGCCTATGGTATCCACCGGCCATCGCCGCGTGCGTGTGTCGAC
>PMCG01000346.1:8295-8911 GCA_003155335.1 Acidobacteriota bacterium | reverse complement strand
TGCTCATTCGCGGCGCCGGCTGGGTCGACGACCTGTTCTTGCGTGAAGACCCGCGTCGTCTCGAGGCACAGGTCGCCTATGCGCGGCACATGAACCTGAACACCCTGCGGCTGGAGGGGCTCTGGGGTTCAAGCCAGCGCCTGTACGACCTCGCCGACCGGTACGGCATCTTGCTGATGGCAGGCTGGAGCTGCCAGTGGGAATGGCAGAACTACCTCGGCAAGGCGGTCGACGAGCAGTTCGGCGGAGTGATCAGTGCGGAGGATCGCGCGCTCGTGGCCAGCTACTTCCGTGACCAGGTCGTCTGGTTGCGCAATCACCCGAGCGTCTTCGTTTGGGTGGTCGGCAGCGACATGCTGCCCACGCCTGAGCTGGAGCGGACGTATCGCGGCCTGCTCGCCAACCTGGATCCGAGCCGGCCGCTCCTGGCCGCCTGCTCGAGCCGCACCAGCGAGGTGAGCGGGCCGACCGGTGTGAAGATGAACGGTCCGTACGAATACGTCACGCCCAACTACTGGTACCTGGACGACGCGCGCGGCGGTGCGTTCGGCTTCAACACCGAGACCGGGCCCGGCCCGCAGATCCCACCGATGGCGAGCCTGAAGCAGATGATCTC
>PMCG01000346.1:3609-8241 GCA_003155335.1 Acidobacteriota bacterium | reverse complement strand
TCATTCAGTGGATGTTCAACGCTGCTTGGCCGAAGTTGTATTGGCAGCTGTTCGGCTACGACCTGATGCCCAACGGCGCGTACTACGGAACTCGCAAGGCGTGTCAGCCGCAGAGCCTTGTGTACGACTACGGACGACACGAGGTCCATGCGGTCAACGGTAGCCGGCTTGCGCTTTCCGGAGCGACGGCCGAAGTCCGTGTTCTGGACCTCGAGTCGCGACGAGTCTCCGAGCGCACTCTGCCTGTCGAGGTGCCGGCTGACTCTTCTGTGAAGATCTGCGACCTGCCGGCGATCGCCGGCCTGACGCCCGTCTATTTCCTCGACCTACGGCTCAGGGGCGCTGACGGCGCTGTGGTCGCCTCCAACTTGTACTGGCTGTCGACCGCGGAAGACGTACCCAACTTCGGCGCGAGCACTTGGTTCTACACACCCAATTCCGGCTATGCCGACTTCACCGCGCTCGCTCGGCTGCCTGAGGTCCAGCTCGATGCTGCGCAGACGACCACGCACCATGACGACGCCGCGGCCGTGCAGGTGACGCTCCGCAATCGTTCGTCATCTTTGGCCTTCTTCGTCGAGCTGCAGATCGTGGGCGATCGCTCCGGTCGCCCCGCCTTGCCCGTGTTGTGGGAGGACAACTACGTCACGCTGCTGCCCGGCGAAGAGCGCCAGCTGACGGCGACCGTAGATACGGCTGCGCTAGGTGGAGAAGAGCCGCGTGTGCGCTACTCAGGATGGAACGTGAGAGAGTCGGCCGTCATCGCCTCCCGCGCCGCGCATTGACGAAGTGGATGGAAGAAGGCGCCCCTACGGACGAGGCGTCGAGATCTTCGGGCCGGACGGCACGGACCGTCACTCGCCGAACCGGAAGAACAGACGAGCAACGACGTCGCGATCGATCTGCAGATCGACTCGGTAGTCCCCGGCCGCCAAGGTCGACGACGCCAGAGGCATGCGGCAGGTGCTCACGGTATAGACTCCGTGCTTCAGCCTGAACTCCGCGGGCTGCGTCGCAGCGAGCAGACGGTTATCCTCATCGTACAGTCGGAAGGTACTCGTTCCAGTGACGTCCTCTTTCGGTTGCCACGTGATGAAGACCACGACCTCGCGGTCCTGGCGTCCGAACACAGGACGTTGGTCCATCGCCATGGGCACGCCGTTCTTCTTCTCGAGACCGTGCGCCAGCGTGGCGCTGACGATGCTAGGCGACCATCTGAGCGCAGGAACGAACTCGCCCTGTGCAGCCAGATCGGCGAAGTGCACCGGCGTTCCGACGCTCGCCGGGGAGGGGATCAGCGCCACAGGAACGGCGAGCGCCTCGGGCAGGCTCAGATCATCGAGCAGCCCGCGGTCTGCGAACGCGCGCCCTTCCGCCAGTACGGCGCCACGACGCACTGTGCCACCCAGCACGCCGATGATCTCCCCGTAGTCATTGACCAGCGGCGCGCCGGCAGCAGACAGCCTGGGTAGCCCGCGCAGATTCATCCGGCGGCCAGCCTTCCCGTAAGCGTTAGTCCCTACGATCGAGTCTTCCGCCAAGATGCGCGAGCCGTCCCGATGCGACTCGACGTAGCTTGTGTGGTCGCCCACCGCCCAGCGTTGTGGCTGCTCCACCGGAAGGCGCGGCGCATCGGTCGCGGGCGTCTGCAACACGATCCAGTCCTGACGCGGATCGCGTGCGACCACTAGGTCCGTCGTCAGCACACGCCCGTCCGCCAGTGTGATGCGGGCCCCGCTCGCCCCGTCGACTACGTGGAAAGCGGTCACGAACAGCCGTTCATCCAAAAAGAAGCCAGAGCCCCGCCGGAGGACCTCCCCGCTCGGCAGGACGCTCTCGACGACTGCGGTCGCGGCCGAGGCTCGTTTGTAGATCTCTGCCGAGTCCAGCAAGCGCGAGCTAACACCTTGGACGCCGGCTGGTGCCGCCGTGCTCTGGATCTGTATAGCGTGAGTGCCTGCACTCTGGCCATCCACTTCGGCTACAACCGCCCACAACCCGAGTGCCGGCGATTCCGGCAGAGTCAGCGTCCAGTAGGCGCCGAAGCGGCGGCCTTGCGTGCGGACCTCGAGCGGTGACACGAGGACGACCTTCCCCGAGGGGTCCTTCCACGAGGCCTGGCACTGGTGCGCGCCCAAGGCCCCTTCCCACTCGAAGTAGACGACGATCTGCCGGTCCTCCGGGCCAAACGTGGTCCGTGGATCGTCGATCGCATACCGGCTGCCGACGACACGTCCCTTCGTACCAGACGTCGATCTGATGAGACGAACCGTGTCGCGAGCAACTGTCGGGGCGGGCGCCCGCGGTGCGATGGCTACCGCACTCGACGCGAGAGCCAGGTGCGGGATCAACAACGCGGCGGCGATCAGAGAAAGCGCCATCTTCACCCTCGCCTCGCCCAGCCTAGACAGCCATCAAACCGGCCGATCGCTGAGCTGCCGCGATCATAGCACCGCCGCCGATCGCGGCACCGAGACCGTTCGGGCCCGAAAACACGTAGGGGCGCACGGCCGTGCGCCCCTACACATACCGACTGATTGCCGCCGTCCTTCGCGCTAGCCGAAGATCTCCTTGCCCTTGCCGGCTGAGCCCAGGACGTTCTTGTTCTTCTCGATGATCAAGAGCTTCAGCTCGTCGCGCGCGGGACCCAGGTACTTGCGCGGGTCGAACTCCTTCGGGTTGTCGCCCAGCGTCTTTCTGATCATGGCCGTCATCGCCAGCCGCCCGTCGGAGTCGATATTCACCTTGCACACGGCCGAGGTCGCGGCCTTGCGCAGCTGCGACTCGGGGATGCCGACAGCGTCATCGAGCTTGCCGCCGTACTTGTTGATCATCTCCACGTACTTCGGCACCACCGACGACGCGCCGTGCAGCACGATCGAGAAGCCTGGGATGCGGCGCTCGACCTCCTCGAGGATGTCGAAGCGCAGCGGCGGCGGCACGAGCACGCCGCTCGCGTCGCGCGTGCACTGCGCCGGCTTGAACTTGTACGCGCCGTGCGAGGTGCCGATCGAGATCGCCAGCGAATCGACGCCCGTGGCCTTGACGAACTTCTCAACGTCGTCCGGCTGGGTGTAGACCGACTTCGCCGCCACCACGTCGTCCTCGATGCCGGCCAAGACGCCCAACTCGCCCTCGACGGTCACGTCGTACTGATGAGCGTACTCGACGACTTGGCGCGTCAGCTCGATGTTCTTCTCGAAGGGGTGGTGCGAGGCGTCGATCATCACCGACGAGAAGCCCGTGTCGACGCAGCTCTTGCACAGCTCGAACGTGTCGCCGTGGTCCAGGTGCAGGGCGAAGTTCAGCTTCGAGCCTTTGCTGCGGATCATCGCCAGGGCACCCTGCGCCAGATAGCGCAGCAGAGTCTGGTCGGCGTACTTGCGCGCGCCGGAGCTGACCTGCAGGATGAACGGCGAATCGGACTCCACGCATCCCAGCACGATCGCCTGGAGCTGCTCCATGTTGTTGAAGTTGTACGCCGGGATGGCGTACTTGCCCGCCATCGCCTTCTTGAACATCTCGCGGGTATTGACGATGCCGATCTCTTTGTACGAAACACGCTGCTCAGCCATGACTGCTCCTTCGTNNAACGCGTCCGTGACGCCGTTGCCCTGCGCGTTGATGTATTCGTCAGCCATCACTTTGGTCTTGGCGGCAACGTCGGTCAGCTTCACCAGCGCGTACTCAACGGCATAGTCGCCCACGCGCTTGATCGCCACAGAGCCGTCGACGTTGTGCCAGACCGCGTATTGCACGGCCTTCTCACCCACCTCGCGCGCCTCGTTCGCGTCGGTCGCACTCACACAGCCGAGGAAGGAGCGCTGNNCCGTGGGCGTCTTTCTCCACGTCCCCGGTCTTGAGCGTCGTCACGATCGGCTTATGGTCCTTGTCGCTGACCCCCTCGGAGACCGCGACGATGCACCGACCGTACTTGTCAAACGTGCTCTGCACGTCGTCGATGAACTTGTCCGGGTTGAACACGCGCTCCGGCACGTAGATCAGATGTGGACCGTCATCCGGGAACTTCTTGGCCAGCTCCGACGCTGCCGTTAGAAAGCCGGCGTGCCGTCCCATGACGACGGCGATGTACACGCCAGGCAGCGCGCGATTGTCCAGATTGGCGCCAGCGAAGGCCTGGGCCACGAACTTGGCCGCCGATCCGAACCCGGGGCAGTGGTCCGTCACCACCAGGTCGTTGTCGATCGTCTTGGGAACGTGGATCGTGCGTAGCTCGTAGCCGGCCGCCTTGGCCTCTTCGTTCACGATGCGACACGTGTCGGAGGAGTCGTTGCCGCCGATGTAGTAGAAGTAGCGGATCTCGTGCGCGAGCATGACCTTGAACATCTTCTTGCAGTAGTCCTGGTCGGGCTTGTCGCGCGTGGACCCGAGCGCCGAGGCCGGCGTCCGGGCCACCTGTTCGAGGTTGTGAGTGGTTGCCTGAGTGAGATCGATGAAGTCTTCATTGACGATCCCGCGCACGCCGTGCTTGGCGCCGTAGACGCGCGTGATCTCCGGGAATTTGCGGGCCTCGAGCACGACCCCCGCCAGGCTTTGATTGATGACAGCGGTTGGGCCGCCGCCCTGCGCCACGAGTGCTTTTCCTGTGAGCTTTGCCATATTCCTTCTCTG
>PMCG01000346.1:0-3577 GCA_003155335.1 Acidobacteriota bacterium | reverse complement strand
CATCGCTCGTCCTTGTCGCCACCTTCTCTGCCCCGCTCCTGTGCGCAGGGTTCGCCCGAGGTTCGGACATAGACATCCTGCCCGATGCCCGCCTCAACTTGGAAGCCGCGCGCTACGTGCCGTCGAAGATCGACCAGCGCCTGGTCGGGACCATCGGTGGACGCACGGGCCTCGTGCGCTTTGGAAGCACTACGTTCTTCCTCGACGCCCACATCGAGACGATCCTCGGCACGGAACGCCGGCCCTTCGACGCTGACCAGGGCAGCTACCACATCGAGCTCGGCTTCGACCAGCGTCTGCGAGACCTGCGCCTGATACCGTTCTTCCATCACGTCTCACGCCATGAGCTCGACCGCTCGAAGCCCGAGGCAGTTGACTGGAACGTGGTCGGTGTGCGAGTTGATGGACCATGGCCCCGCGCGACACGACCGCGGCTGCGCGCAGGCTTCGGCATCGGCCACACCACACTGGCATCGCTTGTCGGCTACCGCTGGGAGCTCACGGCGAACGCGGACGCGCTGCCCCTCCCGCGCGGGTCGACGGAACTTCACACCCGCGCACGCGCACGCCTGGTGACAACCGAGCCCAGCGAGCTCTTTCCGCGCAATGGCTTCCTCGACTATGCGCTCGAATTGGCCGCACGCTGGACGCGCGCGCGGCGATCGTTCGAAGCCTTTGTCGCGCTAGAGCGCCGCAACGACGTGCTCCTGACGATCCCTGACACGCGCACACGACTGCTGCTCGGCGTGCGGTTCGGCCTGGAGGACGACGGACGCCATGACGCGGCCAGCGGTCCTGCGACAGCACCCGGCGCGCCGCAGGGACGACGCTGAGCGGGCCGCTCCGTTGTCAAGCGCCCGGACCTGCGCCTATCATGAGAGGCATGTCGCACCATCGCCGTTGGCCGTTGTGGCCTCCAGGACAGAGACNNCGCCGCGCATGGCGATTTGCTCGGCCGCTATGGACGCACGCTCTACTGCTCTATGCACAGTACGGCGGGGTACCTGCAGCAGAGCCTCACCGCTCGTTTGCACCACCGCGACGATCGGCTGCATCAGCTGTTCGATGCCTTCCGCGTGGTGTTCCCACCGGGCGCGGCCTACCGACACGATCAGATGCACCTCCGAGAGGAGCTCACCGAGGAGCAACGCGAGATCGAGCCGCAGAACGCAGATTCGCACCTGACGTTCATCGGCGCAGGCATGCGCAACTGCGTGACCTATCGCAACGACCCGCCTGCGCCGGTCTACTTCATCGATCTTGACGGGACCTACCGCGGACAGAGGCGGCAGCGCACGACCATGCTCTTGGCCTACGATCACGAGCGCCTGATCGAGCGGCAGAGCGTGGACGTGCCTGTCTCCCGGCACTCGATCGACTCGGTCAACCTGGCCGATCCGCGAACCGGGCTCATCGAGCGCGTCAACGAGATGCTCGCTCGGGCCGGCATCGAGAAGGGCCGCGTGGACCTGATGCTCGGTCCCGAGGAGCGCGACGCGGGCCTGACGGTCAACGAGTACGAGACGCTGCTGATGCGGCACGACCTGCCTGAGGTGCTGCGTGACCCGCTGCGCTTCGCCAGGCTCAAGGGCCGCCACATGCTGGACGACCCTTTCGCCATTCCGAGCAAGACAGTCAACTACGCCCTCTTCGACGCCGTGCGCGTGCTCAACTCCCTGATGGAGGCCCTGCACGTCGACCAGTCGGTCCTCGAGCGTCTCTTCGCGCGGGTCATGGCTCTTCCGGCGCGAAGGCTGTTGCGCTCGCGCAAGATCGGTTTTCTGGCCACGGATCCCGATGGCCATGGGCTGCCGCGCCTGATCCGCGGCGCCTACCAGAGCCCGATTCTGGTGCAGTGGCGCGCCACGGAGCGCCGCGCGCGACAGGTCCAGATCGCAATCGTGCAGTTGTTGTAGGCAGGCACGTCCACCCGACGCGTGTGCCCGGGCTGGTGCGGCCCAGCGCACCGACCGCGCCACCCGCTGCCTGGGCGCCGTGCTATGATCCCGCGCAAGTTCCGCGGGCGCGACGCCCTTCCAGCTTGCGCCACCGCGGCCAACCCGGCAGTCCGAGGGACATCGAGAGGATCCGGCCAGGGAGGAAGCATGAAGGTCTACGACGCAACGAGCATCCGCAACGTGGGCATCGTCGGTCATGGCGGCTGCGGCAAGACGTCGCTGGTCGCGGCCATGCTCTTCGACATGGGCGCAGTCAACCGCATCGGCAGCGTGGATGACGGAAGCACCGTCACCGACTTCGACCCGGACGAGATCGAGCGCAAGATCAGCCTGCAGACCTCGCTGGCCTACGGCGAGTGGAAGAAGAACAAGATCAACATTCTGGACGCCCCCGGCTACGCGAACTTCACGGGCGAGGCGCGTGCGGCGTTGCGCGCCGCGGATGCCGCCCTGGTGGTCGTCGACGCGGTCTCCGGCGTCGAAGTCCAAACCGAGAAGGTCTGGGGGTACGCGCGAGAGTATGGATTGCCCCGCATCGTGCTCGTGAACCGCATGGACCGCGATCGAGCCTCCTTCGCGCGCACACTCGAGTCCATCGAGAGGGCGTTCGGACGCAGCGTCGTCCCTATCGCCCTGCCCATCGGCGAGGAGAAGGACTTCTCCGGCGTCGTCGATCTCATCACGGAGAAAGCCATCACCAGCGCTGCCGACGCCAGCGGCAAGGCCCAGACCGCGGAGATCCCCGCCGCCCTCAAGGACGCCAGCGCCGCTGCCCGCGAGAAACTGGTCGAGATCGTGGCCGAAGGCAACGAATCTCTGATGGAGGAGTTCTTCGAGAAGGGCACCTTGCCGCAGGAGACGCTCGCCAAGGGCCTCAAGGACGGAGTGGCGGCGGGCCGCATCGTCCCGGTGCTGCCGGTCTCGGGCATGCGCAACGTCGGCGTCTCCTTCCTGCTCGACATGGTCCTGGACCTGATCCCTTCTCCGGCGGAGCGTGGCGAGGTCGTGGGCCTCGATCCCTCGACGAAGAAGGAAACCACGCGCGCGCCGAAGGCCGAGGCACCGCTCTCGGCGTTCGTCTTCAAGACCGTCGTCGACCCCCACGCGGGCTTGATCACGCTATTCCGCGTCTACTCCGGCACCTTGAAATCCGACTCCACCATCCACAACATCACGCGCGACACGACCGAACGCGTGGGCGCCGTGCAGCTCATGCAGGGCAAGGCGCCGACGACCGTACAGGAGGTCCAGGCCGGCGACATCGGCGCGGTGGCCAAGCTCAAGGAGACCAAGACGAGCGACACCCTGGGCGACAAGCAGAGTCCCATCGTCTATCCGGCGATCGCGTTCCCGGCGCCGGCCACGACCTTCGCCATCGAGCCCAAGACGCGCGGTGACGACGACAAGATTTCCACAGCGCTCCGACGGCTGTCCGAGGAGGATCCGGTCCTCAAGAGCTCGGTCGATCCGCAGACACACGAGCTACTGCTCTCCGGCATGGGACAGTTGCACGTGGAGGTCGTCGTCGGCAGGCTGCGCAAGCGCTTCAAGGTCGAAGTCAATCTAAAGAAGCCGAAGATCCCCTACCGCGAAACGGTCAAAGGCGCAGCCGAAGGTCA
>PMCG01000075.1 GCA_003155335.1 Acidobacteriota bacterium | reverse complement strand
CCGGCAGCGACGAACCGCTTCGTAGCCTCGACGTTGCCCAGCTCCATCACCGGCGTGACGCGGCCGCCGCCGGCCGCGAGCCACTTGTCGATAGCGACGCGGATCGTCCCGCCGCGATCGTACAGGACCAGGCGCCGGTCCGACAGACTGTCGGGCCGCACCACCCGCGGCGCGCNNACGGCGACGAGGGACTCTGCGAACAGCCTGCGCACAGCCAGGGTGCGCCTTGACGCCGGCAGGGTGACCAGCGCCATGTCGACCGCGTTGTCCTCGACCGCGTCCAGCATCTCGGAGGTGCTGCCGGTGATGACCTTCACCTCCAGATCGGGGTGCGCGCGCAGCAGAGCCGACAAGACCTGCGGCAGCAGATAGATGCTGGCCGTCGCGCCGGTGCCGATCCGCACCCGGCCTCGCTGGCCGCCCGCATGGCCCTGCACCTGGCTCACGGCCGCCTCCACTTCACGCTCGATGCGCCGCGCCGACTCGACCAGATCGCGTCCGGCGGCGGTCGGCATCGCCCGCTTGGCGACACGCTCGATCAGCCGGGCTCCTAGCCTCCGTTCCAGGTTGCGGACCTGCAGGCTGACGGCTGGTTGGGTGATGCCCAACCGGAGGGCCGCCTTGGAGAAGCTGCCGCACGCGATCACCTCGACGAAGGTGTGCAGTTGGCTGAGATTGAGGGCGGTCATCGATGCCAAAGCTCCTCTTATCGTCATGATTGTTGCTCATAGCCTTTTCTTTGTCTAGAGAGTCGTGCATGCTGACCGGGTGAGTGCACTGTGTTCGCTTTATGTCAGTCGCTTTGGAGTCTCAATGGCTGCCATGACCTTGGCAGGCACGCTGCCTTGGGTCATGCCGGCGTGGCGACTGACGGCTGCCCAGGCCGGATCGCTGCAGGCGGCGTTCAACGTCAGCCACGCGCTCTCCCTGGTCCTGGGCTCCGCCGTCGCCGAGCAGCTCGGTGCCCGGCGCGCCCTGCGGTGGGCCAGCGCGTCCACCGCCTTGGCGGCCACGGCCCTGGCGCTCTTCGCACGGGATGCAGCCACGGGGCTTGTGTTGTTCGTGTGCCTGGGTCTCGCCTTCGGTGCCACGTACGCGCCCGCGCTCATACTGGTCGCCGCGAGCACGGCCCCTACACAGCGCGGGGCGAGCGTCGGCCGCTGGCTTGCGGCCTCCTCGCTGGGCTATCTGTCGTCGATCCTGCTCTGCACGGTCGTCGCCAGCGCATTCCACTACGCGGCGGCGTTCTTCGTCGGCGCGGCCGGGGCTGCCTTCGGGAGCCTCGCAGCGATCACGGGACTGGGGTCGGCTCCGGCAGCCGTGCACGAGACGCGCGTCGGCACGTCGGGCCATCTGGGCTCGCTCGCCGATCGGAGCTCGCGCCTTGCCGTCATCGGGTACCTCGGCCACTCATGGGAGCTCCTGGGGATGTGGGCCTGGATGCCGACGTTTCTACTGGCCGTGTTGCGCGCGGGCGACGCCGGTGCGACGCCTGTGAGCAGCGTCTGGATCGCAGCAGCGATCCACCTGTCCGGCGTCCTCTCGGCTCTGAGCGCTGGCCACGCCGCTGACTGCTTCGGCTCGAGGCGCGTCCTCGTGGCGCTGGGCCTGACCGGGACCTGCTGCTCTCTGGCGATCGGCTGGTCGACCCCGCTTGGACCGGTACCCGTCCTGCTGCTCGCGGCGATCTATGCTTTCGCCGCGTTTGGGGATTCGCCGGTCCTGTCGTCGGTGATGACTCGGTCCGTGGATCCACGCCGGCTCGCCGCTGCGATTGGCTTCCGATCCGTCGTCGGCATTGGCGCAGGAGGCTTGGCGCCTTTGGCGTTCGGGCTGATGCTCGGAGACGGAGCCGGCCTGCGCTCGCCGATTCACTGGGCGCGTAGCTTCTCGGTACTGGCCGCTGGCGGAGTCGTGGCCACCGCTTGCGCCGTCGCGCTGCCGGAAGATTGCACGGGGCGCGCGCCCGATGTTCCGCGCGAGGAGAATAGGAAGCATGCCTAGCGCCCTCCTTCGTCCCTCGACTGCAGCCGACGTCCCGGAGATCGCGGCGATCTACGGCCACCACGTCCTGCACGGCTCGGCGTCATTCGAGGTCGATTCGCCTTCGACGGAGGAGGTCGCCCGCCGGCGGCTCGCCGTTCTGGCGCGCGGACTCCCCTTTCTGGTGGCCGAGCTCGGTGGCACCGTCGCGGGATACGCCTACGCCGGCCCCTACCGGTCGCGCGAGGCGTATCGGTTCTCAGTCGAGGATTCGATCTACGTTCATCCCGCGCACGCCCGCCGCGGACTCGGCCGCTTGCTCCTCTCCGGCCTGATCAGAGAATGCGAGGACGGGGAATGGCGGCAGATGATCGCCGTGATCGGCGACAGTGCGAACGTCGCTTCGATTCGTCTACACGAAGCGTTCGAGTTCCATCACGTCGGCACGCTACGATCCGTTGGCTTCAAGTTCGGCCGTTGGGTGGATACCGTGCTCATGCAGCGGCAGCTCGGCAGCGGGGACGGAACGCTGCCCTCCGAGAGCGACCCGACGCGCGCGTCCCACGCCGCCCATGCCGAGTGAAAGGCAATCCAGGTGACCCATGGACCCAATTGACGAGATCAGGCGAAAGCGCAAGATCGCACATCGACGTCTACTCGAGCTCGACTCGAAAGTGTATGCGGCCTTTCTCGAGATGGAGCGGGCCACGTTCTGCGACGGCGCGCTGCCCAAGGCGACCAAGGAGCTGATCGCCGTCGGCATGTCCGTCGTCCGCGATTGCCAGTCCTGCATGGAGTGGCACATCACGCAGGCCGCGCAGTCGGGCGCAGCGCGTCGCGAAGTGCTCGAGGCGATCGAGGTGGCCATCGAGATGGCTGGCGGACCCGCGACCGTGTCGGCACGCTTCGCGCTCGACGTGATGGAGCGGGTCTTCCGAGGTGCTGGCGCGCCCGAGCCAGCGCCCGCGCGTAGCGATGCGTGGCAAGGGCGCTTTCCGAAGAGCGAAATCATCTCCCTTCTCGACGTCAATCTACCGCTGAACCTGGCCGAATCGACGTCGCGGGACCTTGAGCTTGGCGAGTTGCTGGACCTGATCGGGAGAGACGAGCTGTCGCACCTGCCGCTGGGCTATGGCTCGTCGGCGGGAACGCCCGCCCTGCGGGAAATCATCGGGGAGTCGCTCGGCGTTCCGGCTGACCACGTGCTGACAACTCAAGGGGCGGCGCTAGGCCTGTTCATGCTGGCCTTCGAGATCTGTCGCCCAGGCGACGAGGTCGTCGTCGTGACCCCTTGCTTTCCCCCAAGCCGTGATGCGCTGATCGGCTGCGGGGTGACCGTCAGAGAGGCTGCGCTGTCATTCGATGACGGCTACCGCCTCGACCCAGAGCGGCTGGCGCAACAGCTCTCGCCGCGCACGCGCCTAGTCAGCCTCGCCAGCCCGCAGAACCCGAGCGGGGTTTGCGCGTCAGCGGCGGCCATTCGGCGCCTCCTGGCGGTCATGGCCGAATCGGCACCCAGTGCACTGCTCTTCGTCGACGAAACCTATCGGGAGGCGAGCTACGGCGATGCGCCCCCTCGACCGAGCGTCGCAGGGCTCGATCCGCGAGTCGTCACTGGCAGCTCGCTCTCCAAAGCACATGGCGCGCCAGGGCTCAGAGTGGGATGGCTGACGGTCGCAGATCCGGCTCTCTNNGGACGTTCCTGGCCCAGGGACTCGACATCCTGGAGAAGTGGCGCGAGGGCGAGGAGACCCGCATCGACTGGGTGCGACCCGACGCAGGAGCGCTGTGCTGCCTGCGGCTCCGCGCCGATGCGTTCAGCGCGGCCGGTGTCGAACGCTTCTGGCGGTCCCTGCCAGCTCACGATCTACAACTCGCAGCCGGGACTTGGTTCGGCGGTTCTGCACGCGAGTTCAGGCTGGGTTTCGGCTATCTTCCCATCCAGCGGCTTCCGCAGGCGCTATCAGCCCTCACCCGAGCGATGGATGAAGCCCAGGGGGACGGAGGCAG
>PMCG01000174.1:463-3902 GCA_003155335.1 Acidobacteriota bacterium | reverse complement strand
CGGCGGCGCGACGCGCGCCGGTGGCGGGCCCGCGGCGACAGGGGTCGCCACCGTCGGCCCAGGCTCGACAGAGGCGACCTTGTCCATCGCGGTCAGCACGGTCGCGCCTGAGGCGTCGTCGTCGATCTCGACGTGGTAGGGCACCGCACCGAAACGCAACTCGTGTCCGTCGAGCAGCGCGGTCTCGGTCACCCGTTCATTGTCGACGAACGTGCCATTGGCACTGCCCTGGTCCACCACGAACCAGGCATCGTCGCGCTGCTCGATGCGGGCATGCTTCCGGGAGACCGACCCATCCGTGAGCACGATCTCGCATGCCGGATCACGCCCGATCAGGATGGACTCCCGCGTCACCTCCACGGGCGTACCCGTAGCTGGCACGAGCTTGAGCATCGTCATCGTGACCCTCCTCTGCGCCTCGCGCCGATTCTAGGGGCGGCCTCTGCCGCCGTCAACGGCGGTGCGGCAGAATCGGCGCATAGCCGGCCGCTCGCAGCAACTCACTGGCGCGGCCGAGCACCTCCTCTGCGGAGATCCGGCGCAGGCATTCCGGGGGTTCGGCGCCCTGGCACTCTCGCGGTGGTCGGCGGATGAGGTTGCAGGGCGAGCACCACAGATCGGCCTGAACGACGACGTGACGCGAACCGCTCACGCCGCTCCCGCCGGAAAAGTAGCGCGCCGGATCGGACGGCCCGAATAGGCTCACTGAGGGTGTGCCGAGCGCGCAGGCCATGTGCATCGGGCCAGTGTCGCTGGACAAGAACAGGTCGACTGCGCCAACGACTGCCAGCATCTCGTCCACATCCAGCGCGCCCGCGAGGTCGATAGCATTTTCGCCAAGGCCGCTGGCCAGCGCACCGGTGAGAGGGCGATCCGCCGCCGATCCTGTCAGGACGATCTTGGCGCCGAAGGTCTGCGCCAAGCCTGAGGCGACACGCGCCCAGCAGGCGAGATCCCACTGCTTGACAAGACGTCCCCCGCTTGCGTGCAGCCCGACGAGTGGCCGATGGTCGCCAAAGCGCTCCTTGAGCAGCGCGCTCGCAAAGCCCCGGTCCCTTTCAGTGAGCAGCGGCATTTCCCGCGCGCCCGCGACCTCGCCGACAGCTCGAACCACAGCCCGGTGATTCTGCTCGACCCAGGAAACTCGTTCGTCGAGCGGCACCACATGGGTGAGCAGCCAGCCGCCGCCGGCGTTGGCATAGCCGACTCGAGCCCGTGCGCCTGTGAGAGTCATCAGCAGCGCCGCGCGCACGTCGCCTTGCAGGTCCAAGGCGAGGTCGAGGCCCTGAGCGCGCAGCGCCCAGGCCCGACGACCCAGCGTCAGCAGCGAGTCCGCACCCTCGGCGCGGCGTCCGACCCACGGTGCACTCCAGACCACGACCTCGTCCACGGGCGCCCGTCGCGCGATCTGCGCGCACCATTCGCCCACGGCCAGGGTGAGACGCGCATGCGGCAGAGCTGCGCGCAGCGAGGCGAGCGCAGGCAGCGACATCAGCAGGTCGCCCATGCGATCGAGGCGCAGTACGAGGGCTCGGCGCACCGATGTGGGGTCGATGGGCGGCGCCGTCACGGCCTGCTGGAAAGTTCTGCGGCGCACCAGTGTCGGCAGGTCTAAGGCCCTGAGCAGCCACCGCTCCCACGGCTCGTAGACGCGGCTCGCAAAGCCGCTAACGGGCTTCCAGCGCTGACGTCTGGACAAGACAGTCCTCAAGGGCGGCGGCGTGCGCCTCCCAGCTCAGCTTCTCTACGGCCGTTCGGCGCGCGGCTGCCCCGAGGCGCTCTCGCGTTTTCGGGTCGCCCGCCAACACACGCAAGGCCGCAGCCAGATCCGCAGCGTCGCGCGGCGCGACCAACAAGCCATTCTCGCGATCACGCACGACATCGGGGATGCCTGCCACTCGCGTGGCAATCACCGCGCGGCCAGCCGCCAATGCCTCGAGCAGCACGTTCGGCAGGCCATCGACGTTGCCCGCGCGATCGATCACCGAAGGGACCGCAACGATGTCGGCGGCGCCCAGGAGCGCTGCCACGGCTGAACGATCGAGATTCCCAGCCAACGTCACAGGCGCGCGGTGCTCGCGGGCGCGCGCCGCGAGATCGCTGCGCAGATCCCCGTCACCTGCGATCACGACATGGATACCCGGGACGCTGGCAGCAGCCTCCACTAGATACGCAAAGCCCTTCTTCTCCACAAGGCGTCCGGCAGCCACGACCATCAAAGCCCCCGGCGGNNGCGCCCAAGCGGCGCGCGCGGCGCAACAGGTCCGCGCTGCAGGCGGTCACCCAGCCGGCCAGCGAGAGGGCGCGACGCGCGAAGGGACGTGCCAGCAGGCTGCGCTCGGCCACGAACACATCGCTTCCGTGCAGACAAATGACAAAAGGCAAGTGCTGAGAGCGCAGGAGGTCGTAGACCAGAACGGCGTTGGGCACCACCCAGTGCAGCAGCGCCGCATCGTAGCGCTCTCGCAGCAGGTGGAGTCCAACGGCGTGGCGCAGCGCGAGTGCCGCCAACGGCGCGAGCGCGTAGACGGCCGGCCGCACGCGAACGTCGGCCTCGAGACTCTGGGCGTATCCCCACAACGTCAGGCGCGGATTCGGCGCGTAGCGATAAGGCAGGAAACGGATCCCCGGCTCATCCTCGCGCCGCAGTTGCGGGTGCTCGGGAAGCACGACGTCGAGGGTGTGCCCGCGCGCCGCGAGCCCGCGGGTGATCGACTCGATGAAGGGCGCCGTTACGTCGCCCGGGAACTTGGGGTACGACGAGGTGACCGTGAGCAGTCTCATCGCAGAGCCGCTCCAGACTGCGCCGGTTCGAGCCACACGCGGTCGATCATGACGCCCAGGTCGCGCCCATCCTCCGAACCTGGCGAGACGTTCTCCGGCCGCCAGGTGGAGACGCTCAGTCGCAGCAGATTGGTCGCGGGTCGTGGCGAGGGCAGCGTCAGACGTTGCGTCGTCCAGTCCGAGCCGGCGACGAAGGAGCCGACCCGCATACCATCGAGCGAAACCTCGACACGCACTGGCGTCGGGCGTTGGCCCACCGAGGCCACGAAGACGACGGCGCGCGCCTTAGGCAGTGTCGGCAGCAACAGCGTGGCGCACGGACCGGTCCAGCGGTACGTGCGCTCGCCCGCACCCTCCCGACCCGAGAACCCCGATATCTGAAACTCGTCGGATCCTCCCACGTCGAGCTCGGGAAGCGGCGGGACGCGGACCTCCTCTGGCAAGACGACGCGCGCGACCTTGAAGCGGAAGGCCCGAGGCTCGGCGTGCGTGGGAGGCCCGACATAGCTCCGCTCCCATTCCTTGGTCCCGAACACCACGTCGCGCAGGTGCTGCAAGAACAGACCGCAAAGGCCCCGCTCGGCCCGATACGTGTACACGAAGTAGACCTCGCGTCCTGACTGGCGCCAGGTTCGGACAGCGTGCTCAAGCAGCG
>PMCG01000174.1:0-395 GCA_003155335.1 Acidobacteriota bacterium | reverse complement strand
AGCGCAGACGTCAGTCGTTGCCAGCGTCCTCGGCGTGCCCACCAAACGAGCGCCCACGCGGAAAAGCCGAGGGCGGCTGGCAGGACAACGGGCAGAAAACGGCGCGCTGCAAAGAAATAGTCGTTCCACACACGGAGCTTGTAGAAATAGAACGCTGAGAAACTCAGGCTGCACAGAAGCAAGAAGAGGTGACGGCGGCGGCACCGGATCACGAGCCCCACCAGGCCGGCCACGGCCAGCGCCGACCCCAGTGGCTGGATGAACCAGCCGAGCCGCAGAAACGCCTGGGCGTCGTGCGCGGCCAGGCGACGGAACCCGAGCCACTCGAGAGCGCTGCGCCACACCGACGGACTCAGCGCTGCGCTGCGGTCGTTGCCGTCAGCGCCAGCCCAGGC
>PMCG01000175.1 GCA_003155335.1 Acidobacteriota bacterium | reverse complement strand
GCCTTTCCGCAGATGGCTGCGTGGAAGGTGCTCTACGGTGAGTGGCTCCTGCGCTACCCGCCACACGGCGCAGGATTCGTGCGGTTCGACCATCCGTACTTGCTCGAGACGTTCTTCTCCTCGCGCCACGGCCTGCTCTCGTGGACGCCGGTGCTCTGGCTCGGCTTTTTGGGCTTCATCCCCGCATGCCGGCGTCGGCTGGACCTGGCGCTCCCGCTGGCGCTGTGCCTCGCGGCGATGACCTACGTCAACGTCTGCGCGGGGGATTGGTGGGCCGGGGCGTCGTTCTCCAATCGGCGTTTCGACAGCGCGCTACCGCTGCTCGCGTTTGGGATGGCGGCTGCCATCGAGTGGCTGCGGCAGGTGAGCGAGGGCCGCCCTGCGCTCGTCGTCTCGGCTCTGTTCCTCCCGTTCGTGGTCTGGAACGTGTGCACGGTGACGCTGCTGAAGACGGGCGTCTTGCCTCGCGGTCAGACGATCTCCTTTGAGGATCAGGTCAGGCAGTGCAGCGAGGCAGTGTCCCGCACGATCGGTAGCCCGCCCACGTGGCCGGCCAGTTGGATCTTCGCCATCCGTCATCGGATCGCACCAAGCAAGTACGACACCGTCGTCGGACGCTATCTCTTCTACCGTCAGAACAACCTCGGTGGACGCATCGACATCGGTGAACACGGCGACGAGGCGATGCTGGGCGAGGGCTGGGGCCAGGCGCGAGTCGACGAAGGCGTCTCGTTTCGCACGATCGCAGCCCGCGCCCGGCTCTTTGCGCCGCTTGACGTGCCGGAGACTCTCGTCATTCGACTGCGCGCGCGCGGCGCTGGCGCACCCTGTGCCCTCGTGGTGAGCGTGAACGGCGCGACCGCGGGCAAGCTGGCGCTGGACGCCGCCTGGGGCACACAGGAGCTTCGAGTACCGCGTGCGTTCTGGCGGCGAGAGACCAACGACGTGACCCTTGAGACGAACGGCGGCAACGCTGCCGTAGCCGCGGTTGATTTCCTGCGGGAGCCTGCCTCATGAGCGCAAGGGGGCGCGCCGTTGTGATCGGTGCTGGCCCGGCCGGCCTCCGGGCAGCCTACGACCTTTCGCGACAGGGGGTCGACGTGACCGTTCTCGAAGGGAGCGCCGCCATCGGTGGCCTGGCCGGCACCTTCGACATGGATGGAGTGCCCATTGAGCGCTACTACCATTTCGTTTGCCGAGGCGATGACGATCTGGTCGGTACGCTTGGTGAGCTCGGCCTCGCCGAGAAGCTCCGCTGGCGCCGTTCGCACATGGCGCACTTCGTCGACGGCCGGCTCTATCCCTTCTTGACCCCCATTGATCTGCTGCGCTTTCGGCCACTCGCGCTGACCGATCGCGTGCGCGCAGGCATGGCTCTGCTGCGGGCCAAGGCCATGCGCGAAGAGGAGCTTGCCCCGCAGTTCGCGACGCAGTGGCTGCGCGGCCTTTTCGGGGAAGCCGCCTTCCGCACGATCTGGGAACCACTGCTGCGGTTCAAGTTCGCCGACTACACACCGCAGGTGAGCGCGGCGTGGATCTGGGCGCGTGCGGTGCGCCTGTCGCGCTCGCGCTCGTCGCCTTGGCGCGAGGAGCTCGGCTATGTCGAGGGCGGCAGCCAAGTCCTCGAGAATGGACTGGCGCAAGCGGTCGCGCANNCCGGCGGACGTCGTCATCTCAACGGTGACGCTCAGGGTGCTGCGGCGCATGCTGCCGCCTCTGCCCCACGCCTACTTTCAGAACCTCGACCGTATCCCGACAATCGGCCTGTACTGCGTGCTGCTGCGGCTCATCCGGGCTGTCACGCCGATCTTCTGGGTGAACACCAACGACCCGCGAATCCCCTTCGCGGGCATGATCGAGTACACCAACCTCAACCCGCTCCCGAAGCTCGGGGGCGACCACATCCTCTACATCCCGCAGTACGTGTCGGTCGACGATCCGCGATTCTCCGAATCTGACGAGTCGATCGTGGCACGCTACGCCGACGCGCTGGCGCTGATACATCCGGGCTTTGACCGCACTTGGATTCGCCAGGCGATCGTGTTTCGTGAGCGCTACGCCCAGCCTATCTGTCTCACTGACTACCCGACCACGACCCCGCCGATCGCGACGCCGATAGAGAACCTCTTCGTGACCGACTCGTGCCAGTTGCACCCCCACGATCGCAGCATCAGCGGCGCGCTCAGCCTCGGAAGACGTGCGGCACGCGGTGCGCTCTCTGTCCTCGGAGGCCCGGCGTGGCGCTGAGTCTGACCCGGCTGCGTGCGGGACTCTCGCCCCGAGGCGCGCTGTTCGCGCTGGCGATTGCCAGTGGGCTCGCTGCTCTGATCGCCAACGCGCATGCGCCCAGCGCGGGCAGTGCCCTGGCGGCTCGCGTGGCGGCCAGTCTCGCCGCGCTGGCGTCACTGGTGCTGCTCTTGCCGTGCGTGGAGACGGTGAGCTCTCGCTGGAACGCTCTGGTCGCCCTGCTCCTGCTGGTCTTCGCGACCCGCCTGCTCGAC
>PMCG01000100.1:5733-17744 GCA_003155335.1 Acidobacteriota bacterium | reverse complement strand
AATACTCGCGATCGCTGTTCCAGGAGGTGCTGAAACACGGCTACGATGCGATTCCCGTCAATCCATACGTCGAGGAGCTCGACGGAAGGAAGTGCTTCAAGAGCGTCAAGGAGATCAGCCCGACGCCGGAGCGAGCCCTGCTGCTGCTCCCCGAAGACAAGACCGAGCAGGCGGTGATCGATTGCGCCGATGCGGGGATCCAGCACGTCTGGCTGCACCGCCATGTGGCCGGCGGCGTCTCCGACACGCGAGCGATCTTCCGGGCCGAGGAGCGCGGCCTGAACCTGATCACCGGTTTCTGCATGTTCATGTTCCTGCCCCAGTCGCCGTTCATCCACAAACTGCACGGCGGCGTGATGAAACTCATCGGGATCTACCCGAAATAGGTACTTCATCGTCGTTCGTACTCGGGAAGGCGTGCGGTGGGGGCCAGTTCTGTGCTCCAATGAGTAGGAGCGCCGATGACCACGACACCCTTCGGGTTTCTCCGCGTCGGGGCGGCTGCGCCGCGTTTGCGCGTCGCCGATCCGGACTTCAACGCCAGCCGCATCCTGGATCTCTGGCGTGAGGCCGACGCGCGCGGTGTGCAGGTGCTCGTCCTGCCGGAGCTGGCGCTGACAGGCTACACGGCCGCCGATCTGTTTTTCAGCGGCTCGGTCTTGGTTTCGGGCGCGGAACGCGCGCTCGTGCGGCTCATGGCCGAGACCGCTGCCTCGCCGATGATCATCGCGCTGGGACTTCCGGTCGCTGCCGACGGATTGCTCTTCAACGCCGCGGCCGTCATCCAAGCCGGACAGCTCAAGGGGCTCGTGCCCAAGACCTATCTGCCGAACTACCGCGAGTTCTACGAGAAGCGCTGGTTCGCTTCCAGCCGCGCCGCGCGATCGGGCGAGGCCACGCTGGCTGGAGCGCGGGTGCCGCTCGGCGCCGATCTGCTGTTCGAGATCGAGGGTGCGCCGGATGCGATTCTCGGCCTCGAAGTCTGCGAGGACCTGTGGGTGGCCCTGCCGCCGTCGTCGTTCATGTCCATAGCCGGCGCGACGCTGCTGCTCAACCTGTCCGCCTCTGACGAGACTGTTGCCAAGGCCGACTATCGCCGGGCCCTCGTTACACAGCAGTCAGGCCGCACGGTCGCCGGGTACGTTTACGCGTCCAGCGGCGTCGACGAGTCGACCACCGACGTCGTCTTCAGCGGGCACTTGATGATCGCCGAGAACGGCGCGCTTCTGGCCGAGGGCGAACGCTTCTGCCGCGACGGGCAGCTCGTTGTCAGCGAGATCGACCTGGAGCGCCTTGTCGGCGAGCGTCAGCACCTGAATCTGCTCGCAGACGCGGACGTTGCTCGACCGTTCCGCCGCGTGGCGTGCGCTGCTGTTCCAGCACAAGAACCGCTGCACCTCTCTCGCGCTGTCGAGCCCCATCCCTTCGTGCCGGGCGATCCGTCGCGGCTCGACGAACGCTGCCTCGAGGTGTTTTCGATCCAGACGGCCGGCCTTGCGCGGCGCCTGGAACACGTCGGCCGTGGCCCACTGGTGCTCGGGCTTTCGGGCGGACTCGACTCGACGCTGGCCTTGCTCGTCGCGGTGCGCACACTCGATCTGCTGAGCCGTCCGCACTCCGACGTCCACGCGGTGACGATGCCCGGGTTCGGGACGACGGCCAAGACCCTGGGCAATGCCCGGCGACTGGCCGATTGCCTCGGCGCGAGCCTGCGGGAGATCGACATCCGCGCTGCCTGCGAACGCCATATCGCGGACATCGGCCTTGATCCGACCGATCGCAGCAGTGTCGCCTATCAGAACCTCCAGGCGCGTGAGCGCACGCAGATCCTGATGGACCTTGCCAACAAGGACGGCGGCCTGGTCGTCGGTACGGGAGATCTCTCGGAGCTGGCCCTGGGTTGGTGCACCTTTGCCGGCGACCACATGTCGATGTACAACGTCAACGGTGGCGTGCCCAAGACGCTCGTGCGTCACCTCGTGCGCTGGGTCGCGCAGCACCGGGCCTCGCCAGTGGAACGCGAGGTGTTGCAGGCAGTGCTCGAGACCCCGATCTCGCCCGAGCTCCTCCCGCCCGGCAGCGATGGCTCGATCGCCCAAAGGACGGAGGAGCTCATCGGTCCGTACGAGTTGCACGACTTCTTCCTGCACCACTTCTTCCGCGGCGCTGGTCCACGCAAGCTGCTGTTTCTCGCCGGTCACGCCTTCGGCGAGCGCTACGATCGCGAGACCTTGCGGCGCTGGCTGCGCGTCTTCATCGAACGCTTCTTTTCCCAGCAGTTCAAGCGCTCTTGCCTGCCCGACGGCCCCAAGGTCGGCTCAGTGAGCCTGTCTCCGCGCGGCGACTGGCGCATGCCCTCTGACGCCACCTGCGCGGCCTGGCTGCGCGAGCTGGACTAGGCGAGCCAGGGCGCAGGGCCGCGCTTCGCGCGAAAGCGGCCAGTGCTAGACTGGCGTCACTCATGGCCATCGCGGTCCTCTGCTCTTCCGTTCCGTTGGACGCGGAGCTCGATCGGACGATGCTCTGGCGGCGCGACTTCGTGCGCCACCACGCAGCCAGCCTTGCCGAGGCGCAGGAGCTGGTGCGCAGCGAGCGGCCCACGATCGTCGTCGTCGATCGCGATCTTCCTTGGGCTGAGCGGCTGATCACATTGCTGCGACGCGACAGCTCGGCTGTGGATCTGGCGATCGTCATCCTGGCGCGCGGCGCTGTGCGCGCGGCAGAGGCCGATCTCATCGACGCTGGCGCCGACGGGGTCCTGCGTCTGCCTCCGGGGCCGGGCTGGGACACGGACTTCGCCCGACTGGTCGGCCTGCCGCTACGCCGCCAGGAGCGTCTGGCCCTCTGCCTGCGCGTCGACGCGCAGATCGCCGAGGATCTCGTCACGGCCACGATCCTCAACCTGAGCGAGTACGGCATGCTCATCCAATCGCCGGTGCCGCTGGAGATCGGGCGCGAGATCGAGTTCTCCTTTCGCGTGCCTCAGGCGGCGGCGCCGATCACGGGCACCGGACGTGTCGTCCACGCGGCCTCGCCCACCCAATTCGGCGTGGAGCTGCTCGTGCTCGAGCCGGAGGACCGCGAGCGCGTCCGCGCCCTGCTGGCGGCCAACAGTCCCGGCTGAGAGCCGCTGGTTGGTGCTAGACTGCCCGCGGGATGTCCTTCGCGCTGATCTGTACTGAAGGCGCCTTCGACGTCGATCTCGCTGACACGCTCCTGTGGCGCGGCGAGGTGGAACGACATGTCGTCCACTCGGCGGAAGAGGGCGTCGCTGCCGCACGCGCGTGGCGGCCGGACATGGTCGTGATCGACCGCGACCTGGCCCAGGCCGCGCGCCTCATCACGGAAATCAGACGCGACCCCAAGACGCGACGCATCTCGTTGATCGTCGTCGCCCGCGCGGACTTTGGGCCCGTCGAGATCGAGTTGCTCGAGGCCGGAGCGAACGCGATCCTGCGCTTGCCAGCCAGCGCTGAATGGGACGATCGCCTGGCGCGCTTGATCGCGGTGCCCGGACGGCGTGAGGTGCGCCTGCCGGTGCACTTCGAATTGGAGACACAGACGGGATCGGGCGTCCAGGCCGCTGTGGCAACGGTGCTCAACCTGTCGGTGAATGGGATCTTGATTGAAACGGACCGCGAGCTGCGCCTTGGCGACGATCTCGACCTGCGCTTCAACCTGCCTGAGAGTGGCGCCACGGTCAGCGGCTGCGGCCACATCGTGCGTCACGCCGGACGCCACCGCTACGGCGTCGAGTTCTACGGGCTCGAGGCGGATGGGCCGGAACTGGTGCGGAACTACGTCGACCGGCTGGAGACGCCCAGCGCGAGCAGTTCACAGTTATAATACAAGTTCGTCGACCGGCGTTGGCGCCACACGCGCACCGCCGGGCCACGCCTGAACGCCATGGAAATCCGCACACTACCCATGGCCGACATCGAGCTGCCGCCCGACTTCGACGGACTGCGCGAGTTGGCCTACGACCTCTGGTGGACGTGGTCGTCCTCGGCCGCACGGCTGTTCGCGTGGATCGATCCCGAGCATTGGCGTCGCTATCACAACCCGGTACAGCTCCTGATCAACGTAGAGCCACATCGTTGGCAACGGCTGCTGGCCGACGAGGACTTCCGCCGCCACTATGAATCGGTGATGCAGGCCTTGGCGGCGTATCACTCGCGACCGCCCTGGTTCGAGCAGCACGCCACCCGCCTGAGCGGACCGGTCGCCTACTTCTCGATGGAGTTCGGGCTGCACGAGTCGCTCGGCATCTACTCGGGCGGGCTCGGCGCCCTGGCTGGCGATCACTGCAAATCTGCGAGCGACTTGGGGCTGCCGCTGGTGGGTGTGGGCCTGCTCTATCAGTCGGGCTACTTCCGGCAGACGGTCGACGCCGACGGCTACCAGCAGCACTTCTATCCGGACTACGACTTCGCGCGCCTGCCGGTGCTGCCTGTGCGCGCGCCCGACGGTGGCCTGCTGACGGTGCCGATCGAGTTCCCGGGGCGGGTGGTGCACGCGGCGGTGTGGAAGGTGCAAGTCGGGCGCGTGCCGGTGCTGATGCTCGACACCGACATCCCGCTGAACGAGTCCACCGACCGGCCCATCACCGGCATCCTCTACGTGCGTGGGCGTGAGATGCGTCTGTGCCAGGAGATCGTCCTGGGTGTCGGCGGGGTGCGCGCGCTCAAGGCCCTCGGCATAGCGCCGGCGGTGTGGCACATGAACGAGGGCCATGTGGCCTTCCTCGGCCTCGAGCGTGCGCGCGAGCGCATCGTCCAGGGAGAGGGACTGTCGGACGCCCTGCGCGCGGTGGCCGGCAACACCGTCTTCACCACGCACACGCCTGTCCCTGCGGGGAACGAGACCTTTGAGCTCGATCTGGTGCGGCGCTATCTCGAGCCGATGGTCAAGGAGGTCGCCTGCGATCCGGAGGAGCTGCTCAGCCTCGGCGCGCAGAACGGCCACTTCAACCTGACCGCGCTTTCGATCCGGCTTTCCTCCAGCGTCAACGGCGTCAGTCGGCTGCACGGCCAGGTGGCGTCCAATATGTGGCGTCACCTTTGGCCCGGCTCGCCCGCCAACCCCATCGACTCCATCACCAACGGCGTGCACACGCCGAGCTGGGTGGGTCCCGAGATGCGCGCCCTCTACGCTCACCACCTCTCGCCGCACTGGGAGGAACACCTCACCGACGGCGAGTTCTGGCAGCACATCCACGACCTGCCGAACGGCGACCTTTGGGCTGCCCACCGCACGCAGAAGGAGCGGCTGATNNCGCTTCGCCACCTACAAGCGCGCCGTGCTCATCCTGAACGACCTTGAGCGTCTCAAGGCGCTGCTCTCAATCCCCGGCCGTCCGATGCAGATCCTCTTCGCCGGCAAGGCGCACCCTGCGGATCGCGAGGGCCAGGAGGTGATCCGGCGCCTGTTCCTGCTCACGCAGGGCGAGTTCCGCGGCAAGATGGTCTTTCTCGAGGACTACGACATCGAGATCGGCCGCATGTTGGTTCAGGGCTGCGACGTCTGGCTCAACACGCCGCGTCTGCTGCACGAGGCAAGCGGCACCAGCGGTCAGAAGGCGCCGATCAACGGCGGCGTCAACGTCAGCGTCCTGGACGGCTGGTGGGCGGAGGGCTACCGCGGCGACAACGGCTGGCCGATCGGCAATGGCCATCTGATCGAGGACGGCGAGTTGCAGGATCGTCTGGACGCGGACTCGCTGTACCACGTGCTCGAGGCCGAGGTCCTGCCGCGCTTCTTCGACCGCGGTCCGGACGGCATCCCCCACGCTTGGGTCTCGGCCATGAAGGCCTCGATCGCCTCGATCGTCCCTGCCTTCAGCGCTTGCCGCATGGTGCGCGACTATGCGGAGCGAATGTACCTGCCCGCCGCCTCCCGGCGCGCGTTCCCTGTCGCTGTCGAGTGAAGCTCGTCCGACCGCGCGACCCATCGGAGGCGGAGTGACCGATTCGCGCGAGTTGACGCAGGCTGCGCGGTCGCAGCCAGAGACGGTCGCGCCTGGGGGCGACTCTGGCGTGCCGAGCCAGCCGCCGCTCGCCACTCGCTCGCCGCGAACGCGACGTTTGCGGCGCTGGCACTACATCGCCGTGGGTGCGATTGTCCTGGCGACGGCGGGTGTGGGCTACGTCATCGGCGGGCTCCCGTCGCGCGCGGCCGTGCGTGTCCTGGCCCACACAAACCCAAAGGACACCGGCGTCATGCGCCAGCGCGATGAGGAGGCCCGCGGGGCCGGACGCCGGCCGCGTCGCATCCAGACCTGGGTGCCGCTCGCGCAGGTCTCGCGCCATCTTGTGCACGCCGTCGTCGCTGCCGAGGATCCGAAGTTCTTCGGGCACGAAGGCATCGATTGGGAGGCGATGCGCGAGTCGGTCGAGACCGACGTGAAACGCTGGCGCTTTGCTCGGGGCGGGAGCACGATCACCCAGCAACTCGCGAAGAATCTCTTCTTCACCACCCGCAAGAGCGTCATCCGCAAACTGCGCGAGATGATCGTCGCAAGTTGGCTGGAGGACGAGCTCAGCAAGAGACGAATCCTCGAGCTGTACCTGAACGTGATCGAGTGGGGCGACGGCGTCTACGGCTGTGGAGCGGCTGCCGTGCGCTACTATGGCAAGTCCGTCGGCGACCTCGACGAGTCCGAGGCCGCCGGCCTGGCGGCGATGATCCCCAGTCCGCGGCGCATCAACCCGCGCACCAATCCCGCGCGCCACGCTCGCGCTCAACGACGTATCCTGCGCTTGATGGCGCATGTGGGCTACGTGTCGCGCGCCGTGGGCACGTTAGGCGTAGAGCCGCCGTCGCACGACGAGGCCGACGACGAAGCCGACGCCGCTCCTGAGCCGAGCGAGCCGGAGTAAGGGAGGGGCGCGCGTGGCTGCCACGACGCCGTTCACGCCTGCCGAGCAGCGGCCCTGTCTTGCACCGCGGTGGTGGAGGAAGGGGTCGCGAGCCGGGGTGCTCGCCTTGCCGGCCCTCGCCCTGCTAGCGCTTCTGCTGTCGGCTGAGGGCGTCGTGCGTTTGACGCTGCCGCACGTGGACAGTCTCGACGTCTTCGTCCGCATGCCGTTCGTGCGGAATGACCTCGGCGACCGCAACGGGGTGCGCATCTTCGAGGGCGATCCGCTGCTCTTCTGGAGACTCAAGCGGAACCTGCACCGCACGGTATGGGACTACACCGTTGTGTCGACGAACAACGCTGGTCTGCGATCGGACCAGCCGCTGGAACCCAAGGCTGCGGGTGCCGTGCGTATCGTCTGCCTGGGTGACTCGGTGACGTTCGGCTTCCGCGTGCCGCTTGTGTTCCCGGACGCTCCAGACAGCTACGACCGCAGCGAGGCGCCCTATCCTGTTCTTCTCGAGCATTGGCTGAGGCCTGCGAACCCAGGACGCGTCATCGAGGTCGTCAACATGGCCGTGCCCGGCTACTCGTCGCGCCAGGCGCTGGCCTGGCTGCGTCGCGACATCGAACGGCTTGCGCCAGACTTGATGACGATCTGCCTCGGCTGGAACGATGTCAGCCCGCGCGAGCAGCCCGACAGCACGGCCATGCCGTTGGACGCAGCCCACGTGTTGGCGCGCCGCGCGGTCGGCTCCAGCCAGCTTCTGCTGCGCGCATCGCTGGCCGCGGGTCGCGTCAAACGCTGGCTGGCGAAAGGCGACCCGGGCGTCAGCCTTGTGCCACGCGCGACTGAGGCCGAGTTCGTCGCCAACGTGATCGACGCAGCGCGCCTGGCGCGCGCGCGCGGCGTCGACGTCGTCGTGATCGCTCCGATCTTCGGCGGCACGCCAGGACCCTCTGCCGACATGAGCCGGATGACGGCCTACCGGGATGAGCTGCGAACAGCGGCGGCCAGCGAAGGGATTGCATTCCTCGAGGTCCCGGAGCTGACAGAGGCCGCCTTCCCAAAGAACGCTCCGTACTTTCCGACCGAGGCCATTCACCCCGGGTTCAAAGGCCATCGCCTCCTGGCGCAGGCGCTCTTGCGCCTCCTCGAGGAAGAGGAGATGCTCGGTTCGCTGGGCCTTTCCGCCCCGCCACCGCAGATGCGGGAAACGCCGTGAGCACGCCAGCAGCCAGCGACGCCGCGCCGCCCGACATCGAAACTTCGTCGTCGGCGTACGCGGAGCGCTTTTCCGGNNTCTCGTGTCGCGAACGCGTGGCGGCCTGGGTCGACGCCGGGCGTGCGCGTTTCGAGGTGGGCGACCTGCCGCACGCGCCATGGCCTGATCGCTCCTTTGACGTCGTGATCGCGTTCCGGTTGCTGCCGCACGTGCCGCGCTGGCGTGAGCTGCTGGCAGAGCTGGGACGGCTCGCGCGCCGGGCTGTCGTCGTCGATTATCCGACGCGCCGCAGTCTGAACGCATTCTCG
Organism: Acidobacteriota bacterium; assembly: GCA_003155335.1. Classification (GTDB taxonomy): domain Bacteria; phylum Acidobacteriota; class Vicinamibacteria; order Fen-336; family Fen-336; genus FEN-336. The sequence continues at coordinate 9,354 of PMCG01000100.1, read as the reverse complement.
GCGCCGCTCTTCGGCCTCAAGCGACGCGTCGAGACCGACACGCGTCCGTTCGCTGTGTTCTCGGACGCCGAGGTCGCAGACGCCTTTCGTGCGCGCGGGTTCGCGCTCACCGGCCGCAGTCCGCAATTCTTCTGGCCGATGGCTCTCCACCGAGCTGTTGGCCTGGCTTCGCTGTCGCGTGCCTCCGAAGACGCGGCGCGCGTCTTCGGATTGACGCGTGCTCTTGGCTCCCCCGTTATCGTGCGCGCCGAGCCACGGCCCTGAGGGGATCCGGCTAGAGGAGCGCTGCGCGCGCCCTTGCCGGAATGGCGTCGGACTTGACAGCAGCTCCCAAACTGCGCGACATTCGTATCGTCCGAGCGCCAGAACAACATGGGGGATGATGATCGCACCGGCTACGCGCTAGTCGTTGGAGAAGACGGCGACGCGCGGCGCCAAACAGAGGATCGGCTCCGCCAGATCGGCCTATCTATCGTCGCGGCCAGCGCCGAGGAGCTCCTCGCGCTGCCTGACGTCTCGCCTCCGCTCTTGGTCGTCCTGGACGGGCCCGGCGCCCACGAGCAGCGCCGTCGCACCCAGACGCGGCTCCGGCGCCACCCACGGCTGTGTCACCTGGCCCTGCTCGTCCTGGGCGAGGAGTCGGATCTGCTCAGTCTCGCGCTGGCCGTGGGCCACGGTGCGTCAGCCTACCTTTGCCGGCGCGTGGGCGACGACGTGCTCGCGAGTGTTGTGGAGAAGCTGCAGCGGCCATCGAGCGGCCCGCCCAGCGCTGAGCAGCGCAGCCACCCGCGGCGGCCTCTGCTTGTGCCGGTCGANNCGCATCGAGACAGCGGTCACATTGAACGCGGGCGACGCCATCCGGCTCTGGCTGCCGTTGGCGGAGGCGACTGCGCACCAGCCGCTGACGGGCCAGACGCGCTGGGTGCGCAGCGTCAGCGCCGGCCTGGCATTGGCAGGGATCCGCTTCGAAGCCGCGGCAGCCTTCATCGCCGGGTTGGCCTTGGGGATCGACGCAGGCTAGACGGAACGCGGGGTGAGCGCTGCCTCGCGACGCCACACGCCTGATCGGGCGCGTCAGCGCTCGGGCACGAGCGTGAGGCGGACGTCGCGCGTGCCCAGCAGAACGCTGTCAGCGACGGCACGAGGCTCGCCGGGTGCGCGGCTCGCCGCATCGCCGTCGGTCGCCAAGCGCGCCTCGATCCGCAGCTTGCCGGGAAGCGCTGCGCCCGTCATCGAGTCAGCTGCGCCAATGTCGAAACGCACGGGAAACGTCGTGGCTGGGAGCCGCTGCACCGCGAGCGGCGGGCCAGCGAGCTGACCGGCGCGGCGCACTGACACGTAGACCGCGGCGCGCGACGATGCCGTCAGCCTCACCTGGGCGGCCAGATCGACCGTGCCTGACACGCCCTGCCCCGAGGAGGCGCTGCCGACGCGGCCGGCCGATTCCGGCGTGCCGTCGCGCTCGAGAGCCGCGTGCGGGTTCTCCGGCAACTCGCGCTGAGCGCCACCGCTGGTGCCCGCCTCGCTGCGCATTCGCGCCAGGACCGAGCGCAGCTCGTCCACTTCGGACGGCAGTCGCTCGGTCGCCCGCTGCAGAACGGCGTCGGCCGCACGCGCATTGCCGGTCTCGGTGTGGACCAGCATCAGATAGACCCAGGCGTCCTCCAGGTCAGGTTTCGCGGCGATGGCACGCTCCAGCATCTCCTCGGCCTTCTTCGGCTGGCCCATCGCGAGCCGGACCACGGCCTGATACGTCAGGGCGCGCGGCTCGTCCGGTTTGCGGTCGAGGACGAAGCGCGTCTCGTTGAAGACCGCCATCATGTCGTTCGCTGCGAGTGAATGGCGGGCCAGCTCGACACGTGCATCCAGGTTGTCCGGGTTCTTCTCGATCTGCGCGCGCAACTCCGCGATCCGCGCGTTGCTCGTCGCTCCGGCCTCGTCGCCGGGTCGCGTCCCGCGCGCTGCGCCATCCTTGCTCGCATCGATGCCCGACTGCGAAGCCACGTAGAACAGCAGGGCCAGCACAGCCGCACTTCCGACGCCCCACAGGAAGCCCCGCAGCGTCGAGCCTGTCGCCGCTCCTGTCGTCGGAGCCTGAGCGCGGGGCAATCGCATCTGGGGCGTCGCGGCCCCGAGGTCCAACTCCATGAGCACCCGCGCCGCTTCCAGCTCCAGCCGCTGACGTTCGCGCGCCAGAACCTCGGGTGGCTGATTCGGTACCCCTTCGTGCAGGTCTCGCAGTCGAGCGATGAGCGCGTCGCGTCTGGCCGCGAGATCGGCCCGCGCGGCCCTTTCTGACGCAAGGTCTCGCCCGGCTGGCCGCGCCGCGCGCAGACGCCACAGCAGCGCGACTCCCAGAATGGCGCCGAGGGCCAGCGCGGCCAGCGCAGGCGTCCAGTCCACGCCGCTGGCTGTCATGGCTTGCGCGTCTCCTCGCGGCGCTCGCCCTGTTTGGCTGCGGCCAGCGCTCGGACGCGGCGCACGTATTCGGCGAGTTGCGGATCAGCAGGCAGGGCCGTGCTGGAAGCGTCTTCATGTGAGCCGGCTGGCGCAGCCCCCCGCGACCGGCGCAAGAATGCGACGATCACGAGCCCGCCCACGACAACAGCCGCGAAAGGAGCGAGCCAAAGCGTCCAGTTGATACCATTCATGGCCGGTTCGAGGCGCACGAAGGCACCGTATGAGTGCTCGAAATAGGCCACGACCTGCTGTTCGGTATATCCGGCAGCGAGCATCTCGCGGACCTGGCGCAGCATGTTCACGGCCGTGTCCGCAGGCGAGTCGGCGATCGAGAGACCCTGGCACACAGGGCAGCGCAGCAGGGAGCCCACGCGTTTGGTCTCGGCATCGAGAGTCGCGCCGGAGAGCGCGACACCACGTGGCGCGCCCAGTACCTCTGCCGCAGTCCACGCGCCTGGCGCGGCCTCGGACGTTGGGGGCGCATCCTGCGCGGCAGCCACGCGCAGGCCCGCACACAGAAGCAGCAGCGCGAGCGGTCGCAGTCTCACGACCTCCCTCCGCCTGCCCGGGCCTTGGCTCGGGCGATGAGCTGGGACAGCCGCTCGGGCGTCAGCGGCCCCACGTGCTTGTCGACGATCACGCCGTCGGCGGAGATGAAGAACGTCTCCGGCACCCCGTACACGCCGTAGGCGATTGCGGTGCGTCCGCCCTCGTCCATGACCATCGGATACGCCGCTCCACTTCGCCCCAGAAACGTGCGCACCTCGGGCGCCGAGTCCTCGTAGACCACGCCGAGAAAGGCCGTCTCGCGACCGAACTGCTGCGCGGCCTGAGCGAGCGCAGCGTGCTCCTCGACGCACGGGACGCACCACGTGGCCCAGAAGTTGAGGACGATCACTCGGCCCCGCAGCGAATCCAGAGTCAGTGGCGCGCCACCGTCCAAGGGCGCGAGGCGAAAGGCCGGAGCCGGCCGCCCGATCAGGGGCGACTCGATGCGTGTCGGGTCGCGCGACAGGCTTGCGAATAGCAGGGCCACCAGCGGCAGCGCGACGATCAAGCCGATGACGAAGACCTTGCGGTTCATCGAGGTCAACGCGCATCAGGCACGTCCGCGTCCGACGCGCCTCCTGCTCGCCCGTTGTCAGGCAGAGGGCGACGCGC
>PMCG01000100.1:0-5724 GCA_003155335.1 Acidobacteriota bacterium | reverse complement strand
GGATTCTGTTGTGAGGCGTAGTAGTTCATCCGCGGCGCCAAGGTCGCGAGCCGACGACCGTCTCGAGCGACATCCACCCGTGCGACCACTGCCTCGCGATGCGCCTCCGAGACCACCTCGGCGCCGGCAAAGGTGAGCGTGTAGCGTCCGATGGCAAACGACTCGCCCTTGGACAGCGCAACTTCCTTTGACACGCCCATCGTGCTGCTGACGGCCACACCCACGAAGACGACGACCGCGCCGAGGTGGACGACGTGCGCTGCGACGCGGCGTCGGCCGATTCGTGGTCTTTCGGCTGAAGCGCGGCTGAGGCGCTGACTCACGGGCCGCCAGAGCTCGCGCAGCGCCACCTGCGCTGCGTAGCCGGCGAAGAAGAGAGTGAGCAGCGTCCACGCATTGCGCGCGCCTGCGGCCAGCCCGACGCCGGCCGCGAGGACGGCGCCTACGAGCGGCCAGAGGAGCGCTCCAAGTAGCGTTGGCTTGCTCGATCTGCGCCACGGCAGCGCTGGGCCGAGACCCTTGAGTATGAGCAACCCGACGCCAAGCGGCACGACCATGCGATCGAAGTAGGGACGGCCCACGCTCATTTGCTGGTGCCGCACGGCATCTACGATGAGCGGGAAGACGGTGCCGATGAGAACCGTGAAGGCGAACACGATCAAGAGCAGATTACCGAGCAACAGCAACGTGTCGCGGCTCAAGCCCGGCTCCAGTCGTCCCTCAGGCGCCAGTGCGTCGATGCGCCAGGCCAGCAGCACGAGCGAGAAGACAGCCGCGAGCGCGAGAAAGGCCAGGATCGCCGGACCGATCGGACTCTGCGTGAACGCGTGCACCGAGTTGAAGACACCCGAACGCGTCATGAACGTGCCCAGAATCGTGAGCAGGAATGACGCGATCACCAGGCTGACCGTCCATCCCTTGAGGACAGCCCTGCGTTCGACGAGCAGTGCCGAGTGAAGCGCGGCCGTGGCCGTGAGCCAGGGCAGGAGCGACGCGTTTTCGACCGGGTCCCAGGCCCAGTAGCCTCCCCAGCCGAGCACTTCATAGGCCCACCAGCCGCCGAGAACGATCGCGACGGTCAGGAACGTCCACGGCACCAGCAGCCAGATGCGCAACGTCCGGAGCAGGCCGGCTCCGAGGCGGCCGGCGAAAAGCGCTGCCACTGCCAGCCCAAATGGAATCGTCATGCCGACGTAGCCGGCGTAGAGGAACGGCGGGTGCACGGCCATCAGCACATGGTTTTGCAGCAGCGCGTTGGGCCCAGGGCCGTCACTGGGCGGAAAAGGGACCGTGGCAAACGGCTGTGCAGGTCCAGCCAGAAGCAGGCTGAAGAATGCGGCTGTCGACAGCCAGACGCCGCTGGCCCACGGTAGGTACTCCGCCTCTGACGCATGGCTCCTCCAGGTTGCCGCCGCGAGGTAGACGCCGAGGACGAATCCCCAAAAGAGGATCGAGCCCTCGAGCGACGACCATAGGCTGACGACGGCGACCCACTTCGGCACGCTGCGCGATCCGACGGTCGCCACATAACCCACGGAGAAGTCCGGACGCAGCAGCGCCCAGATCATCATTGCGTTGGCAGCCGCGATCGCAGCGGCGTACGCATAGGCCAGCCTTCTGGTCCAGCGCCACCCGGTGTCGTTGCGGCGGGCGGCGCTCGCAAAGGCCACCAGCGCGCCGGCGGTTGCGGCGAGCAGGGAGAGCAGGATCAGGTAGCGCCCGAGGGCCGCGGTCATGGCTCTTTCTTGCCTGCGAGCCCCTGCGTGCTCTTGATGAGCTGGCGCATGTCCACGTTCTCGCCTTCACGTGGAGTGCGATATTCGCTTCCGTGCGACACCATCAGGCGCTGGCCGTCGAAGTAACCGGCGCGCGTCATCGTGCCCTCGACCACGACACCGATGCCCTCACGGAACATCTGCGGTGGCACGCCAGAGGCCTTGACGTGCACCTGGCCGCCCTTGCGATCGGCAACGTCGAACTCGATGCCCGAGACACTGCCACCGCGGCGCACGGATCCGGCCACCACCTGCCCGCCGAGACGGATCGTGGCGCCGATGGCGCGATCGCCCGCGGCGCGCAGCTCGGTCGGGCCCCAGTAGTACACGAGGTTCTCTCCGAGCCCGGCGAGCAGGAACGCCAGCACTGCGGCCAGCGCGACTGCCACGGCCCCAAGGGCTAGCCACCGATTGCGCCGCCGGCGCGACACGGCCAGCGCTACAGAATCCTCCCGTGTTCCGCTCACAGATGGTCTTCCTTGGCCCGGCGCACCTGCGCGCGGTGGTAGCGCCGGAGCACCGTCAGGCAGTAGCCGCCCAACACCAGCCCTGACAGAACGTACGCGGTCGTGACGAACTCCCAGCCGCCGACGATAGTGCCGCTCATGACGGCTGCCTCAGCGCCGGGCTGAGCGCGGGAGGTGGGGCCAACTCGGCCTCGAGCCGGAGCGCGGCCACGCGCGTGCGCAGGGCGATGAGCGCGAGAGTGAACAGCAGCATGCCGACCGAGTTCAGCAAGAGCGGTCGGTGGAAGATGACGGACACCGAGCCCGGAGAAGACGGCTGCTGGTGAAGCGAGTTCCACCAGCGGACCGAGAAGTAGACGATCGGCACGTCCGCCGAGGCCACGACCGCAGCGACAGCCGACCACGTGGCGCGTCGCACCGGGTCGTCCACGAACTGGCGCAATGCTAGCACTCCGGCAAAGGCCATCACCATGATGGCCGTCGTTGTCAGGCGTGGGTCCCAGTCCCACCACACACCCCAAGTGGGTTTGGCCCAGAGCGAGCCCTGGGCGCACAGCAGCACGGACAGCACCACGCCCACTTCCATCGATGCCTCGAGCCGCGCGTCCCAGCGTGCGTCGTCGCTGAGCAGCGACGCGAGCGCGCAAACGCCGGCAAAGGTGAACACCAGCATCGCGTTCCACGCCGTGGGCACGTGAATGTAGAGGATGCGGTAGACATCGCCCATGTACCGCTCGGGCGGAGCGGAGAACAGGCCCCCGTACGTCCCGGCCGCGAGCAGGGCTGCGCCGCAGCCAAGCAGCGCATACGGCCATCGCGTTCGGGGCACCGAGCTGGCCATGTTTCTCTCCGACGTGACGCGGCCAGAACAGCCGCGTCCCTGCCGCGAACCTAAGTCTATCGGTTCATACGCGCCGCGCCAACGCGCCGGATGAACGGGCGAGCACCCCGAGCGTTGAGGCTCAGCCCGCCCAGGTGACAAGATGACGCTCGGCGACCGTCTATGGACAAGGACGGGGCAGAAGTGACAGCGATGGCCATGACCGAGGCAAAGGTGGTCGAGTTCCCTGTGAGTGAGGCCCAGGCGGTCAGCGACGAGCGGCTCCTTTGTGCGCTGCGCAACGTGGCCGCGGGCAATCTCGACGCACTTGATGAGATCTGGCGTCTCTGCGCCGATGACTTCTACGGCCTTGCACTTTGGAGCACCGGTTCCCGTGCGGATGCGGAGGATGCGGTCCAGGAGGTGTTCGTGCGCCTCGTCCGCACGGCAGGCCGCGTCGCCTCGGCGCGCTGCCCGCGAGCGTATCTGCTGGCGATGGTGCGTCGCGCGGCTCTGGACGCTCGACGACGGCGCAGGGATGTGGCTCTCGATGATCCCGCGGCGCTCGTCGGGCCGGCGGGTGACCCCGCTGCGCGACTCGATGAGAATCGCGTCTCGAGCCTCGTCGCGCGGCTCGCACCGAAACTGCGCGAGGCTGTGTTTCTGCGCCATTTCGCAGAGCTGACATTCGCAGACGCAGCGCGCGTCATGGGCGTGCCCACGTTCACGGCAGCGAGCCGCTATCGCCTGGCCCTGCGTCGTCTGCGAGATTGGATGGGAGTGGAACGATGAGTGCTCACGACCCGTTGTTGGGTTTCCGCGCTCCGCTAGCGCCTGACGGTCTGCGCGAGCGCGCTCTGGCTGCCGCGAGACGCGCGGCTGCTGAGCCCGCGCCACGCGTGAGTTGGGTCGACGTGTTGTGGGAATCACGTTGGCTGTGGCGCGTCTGGGCCGGCACCGTCGCCTTCCTCCTCGTGGCCTACATTTGGGTGGGCCGATCGCTCTCGCCCGCGCTAGACCAGGACCGCGCGCGCGGCGATGGAGCGACGATCGCGGCGCTGCGGGCAGACGACGGGGTGATCGGCGCTGTGGGTCCCCTCTGGTCGCAGGAGCGCGCCGCCGTCGCTTGGGGAGTGCTAGATCGCGAGGATTGGCTCTCGCGGTGAGAGGGCTGGCTGGGGGGAGACAATGCTGAGGTGGCGAACGCTCCGTCGCGGACTGGTCATCGTGCTCGCGGGCGGGTTGGTGCTCTATCTCGCGTTCCTCCTCTACAGCCGCGTGCGGCTGCGGCGAGCCGAAGCTGCGTTTCTGAAGACGTTCGGTACGCTGGACCTTGCGTCTTTCGAACGACGCGATCCGCCGCGGAGCGAGAACGCGGCCGAGTGGCTTCAGGCCGGAGCTCAAGTCGTCTTCCTCGACGACAAGACGAGGACTCTGGTGGGCGTCGCTGCCAGTCGCACCGAGCCGGACTGGAGCGACGAGGAGCGCGAGAGCCTGCGCCGTGCCCTTGATGACAACCGCTGCGCGTTGGATCTCATGCACCGGGCTGCGTCGGCTCCGCAGACAAGCTATTGCATTCGGTACAGTGAGGGGACCTCGGCGGCGATCCCGCGCTGGGTGACGCTCCGCACGGCCGGCCATCTACTGGCCGTGGAAGCGCGAATGGCTGTTCAACGCGGCGACGGGAGCGCGGCCGTCACCGCGTTCCGGACTCTCGCGCGGCTCTCTGTGTCGCTGGAGGATGAGCCAATCACGACCACACTGTTGATGGGATTCGCTTGTGAGTATCCGCTGCTGCGGGTGCTCGCCGAAGTCGCGGCCCGACCGAATGGCGCAGTGAATGAGGCTGAACTCGTGAGGGCGGGGCGCGAGGCGCTGCCGGCCAATGACCTCAGCGTACAGGTCCGGCGAGCGTTCGCGCACTCCGGCCTAGCGACCTCGAAGGCGTTCGCTGACTGGCCGGGCGCATCCAGGCGGTGGGGATCGAACGATGACCGTCTCTTGGAGTTCATCGCGGTGCTGTCCAGCGATCTCGTGCGCGCCGAGCTCCTTGATTCGGTTGCGGCGCTGGCATCCGTGCTCGACGCTCTGGCAACGAGCGGAGGAGCGCCTGGCGATGAACGGCCGGCGCACGCGAGCTATCTGCCGCATGTCCGTCTTGCTGAGATGATGGGCCCACACGTCTCGCGGATGCGCGATGCGGCTCGCGACACGCTGGGGCGGCGACATCTCGTGAGGACTGCCCTCGCGCTGCGCGCGCTCGGCGCGGCGGGTACGTACCCAGGGACGCTGCCTCTGGAGCTCCAGCGTCCCGATCCACTCACAGGCAAACCTCTGGCGTACACGCTGCATCCAGACGGCTCGGCGACGCTCGCGCTTCAATTGGACGCGGTCGCGCGGACGCCACGGTCGCCGAGCACCATCGTACTTCCGCCACCGACGCGACTCGAGACGCGGCGCTAGGCTGCGGGGCTCAGTCCTCGACGACGCGGTCGAAGAGCAGGCCGCCGAGCGTCCAATGCACCAGGTCGAAGATCAGCAGCAGCGCGACCCACGAACGGACCTGGCCCATCGGGTCGCCGAGGATCAGGAGCGATGTCGCCTTCACGGCCGCGAGCAAGACCGGCACGACCAACGGGAAGAGGAGTAGCGGGAGCAATGT
>PMCG01000179.1:2176-2660 GCA_003155335.1 Acidobacteriota bacterium | reverse complement strand
GGCGCGATCGCGAAGAAGCTCGCGTACCACAGGGACATCACCTCCGTGCGCGCGGGCGTGATGAAGCGCTCGGCCCACAGGCAGGGCGAGACGCCGAACCACGCGCGGTCGACGCCGTCGAGCCAGCGATGCACGTCATGCGGGTTGACGAAGCCGATCGTGTCGTGCAGGTTGGTGTAGATCAGAATGCAGGCGAGGAACGGCACGAACTCGCGCAGGCCGTGCACCCAGCGCGCCCGTGGCGCCAGGCGCATAGCAAGAGCGAGCGCAAGGAGAAAGCCCACGGCGCATCCGAGACGGAGCACGCCGCCAGGGAAGCGCGCGCCGAGCAAGGCGTTGTCCTCGGCATAGCGCTGAGCGACGAACGTGAGATACGTGGTCGGCGCGAGAAAGACGAGCGCGATCAGCTCTTCGACGCGCAGACGAAAAAGCATCGCGTCTGATATGCCGCGCGCTACAGCAGTCCCTTGAGCGCGGGGTAGAG
>PMCG01000179.1:0-2171 GCA_003155335.1 Acidobacteriota bacterium | reverse complement strand
GCCGGGCCCTGCTCGCGGTTCACGCGCACGACCGGCAGTCCATAGACGTCAGCCTGCATCCTGCGCACGAACGGGCTCTGCGCCCCTCCGCCGGTCAGGAGGATCTGCGAGATCGGCGCTGCCTGCGCGCGGATGATGGCCAGCGAGTCCATCATGCCGAAGCACACGCCCTCGAACACGGCACGCGAGAGGTGCGCGCGCGAGTGCGCGAGCGACAGGCCGACGAATGCGGCGCGGGCGGTCGCGTCGCGATGCGGCGTGCGCTCCCCCTGTAGGTATGGCAGGAAAGTCAGACCCTCGGCGCCAATGGGGATCTCCGCGGCCTCCTGGTTGAGCAAGAGGTTCGCGTTTGCGCGGCCATCCAGTTCCTTCGCTAGCTCGCGCTTGTGCCAGGCCACGGCTCCGCCTGCCGTGAGCATCACGCCCATCATGTACCAGGTGTCGGGCACGGCGTGGCAGAACGTGTGGGCACGCATTTGGGGATCGACCTTGGGCTCGCTCATCGGAGCCAGCACCGTGCCGGAGGTGCCCCAGCTCGCGACCGCCTCGCCGACCGTCACCGCGCCCACTCCTACCGCGCCGCAGGCGTTGTCTGCTCCGCCGCCGACAACGGGTGTGCCCGTCGCCAGACCCGTCAGCTTGGCCATGGCAGGCGTCACGCGGCCGAGCACCTCGGCCGACCCGCCGAGCTCGGCCAAGAGACTCATCGGCAGACCCACTGCGTCCATCAGTTCGCGGCTCCAGCGGCGCTGGGCCGTGTCGTACATCAGCGTCCCGGACGCGTCCGAGGGCTCGCAGGTCAGCTCACCGGTGAGGCGGTAGCGGATGTAGTCCTTGGCGAGCACGACCTTGTCGACGCGACGAAAGGCCGCCGGCTCGTGTCGACGCAGCCAGAGCACCTTCGGGAGCGTGAAGCCCTCGAGTGCCGGGTTCGAGACCCACTCGCGCAAGTGCTCTTCGCCGACCAGCGCCGTGATCTCGCGACACTCCGCGGTCGTGCGTCCGTCGCACCACAAGAGCGCTGGGCGAACGACCTTGCCCGTGCGATCGAGGAACACGGACGAGTGCATCTGACCCGACAAGCCGATGGCGCCGATCTGGGCGGCCTTCACCTTCGACTTCTTCAGGACTTGCTTGGTGGCAGTGACCGTGGCCTTCCACCAGTCGTCGGGATGTTGCTCGGCCCAGCCCGGCTTAGGAGTCGAAAGCGACAGGCCCACGGTGACCGCTGCCTTCAGCCGTCCCTGCTCGTCGATGAGGATTGCCTTGACCCCGCTCGTCCCGATGTCCAATCCCATGAACGCCCGCATGTCATGCCTCCTGACCCCGCTGGCGTGCGACGCTCCCTGGCTTCTGGGCTACTACCGCGGCTTCGCACCGGTCCTTGTTCTGATCGGAGCAAGTGCTCGGCATGGTATGTCGCTCGAAAGGACAGGTCAACATCGCGGCACTCACCTATCGAGCTGGCGGACGAGCTCGCACGCGCGGGGTTCGCCAAGTCGACAGGCCGCGCGCGCGTCGGCTCGCGCGTGCTCAAGATCGCCCGCGCGATAGGAGGCGCCGCCGCGCTGGAGCAGCGCGTGCGGGTTGGTTGGCTGTCGCTCCAGCAGGCGCGTCCAGCAGGCCGCGCTCTCACCCCAGCGCTCTTGGTGGGACAAGATGTGGTCGAGAGTGTCGAAAACCCTGATCTCTTCAGCGTCGATCTCGGCCGCACGGCGCAGATCATCGAGTGCCGCATCCGTGGCGTTGGCTGCCGCGTGCGCCAGCGCCCGCTCGACGTACAGGCTGACTGTGGGCGGACGCCAGGCGAGAATCTCGTCGAGCTGCGCGAGGGCTCCGGCGGCGTCGCCCTGCTGCCACTGCGTGCGTGCCTGGTGCAGCGCGCCACTGACCCGCTGGGCGAGCACCTTCTCGATCTCTGCCACGAACTCCTCAGGCGAGCGCAGTACAGCCTCGCCATCGCGCGTAACGTGCGTGGACAGCGAGCGCGGGGTCTGGTCATCGCCGAGCAACAGCACGTGCGGGTAGCCGTGAACGCCAAAGCGGTCCGCGAGGATGCGGTCTTCCGCGTTCGTCTCGGGGTTGACGCGCACCTTGACGACCTGATCACGCAAGAAGCGCTCGACGTCGGGCGCTGTCAGCAGCTCGCGCTCAAACCGCCGGCAATGCGG
>PMCG01000069.1:8181-10495 GCA_003155335.1 Acidobacteriota bacterium | reverse complement strand
CGCTGCATCTGCGTCGGGCGCGGATTGTGGCCGCCGGCGATGGCGAAGCAAGAGGCGCCCTGGCACGAGTCCCAGCAGCGCAGGCGCTCGATCGCGCCGTTTTCGAGGCGCCGGTCGCGCACGTCGAAGCAGTAGCAGACCGGGCAGTCGTACGTGCAGGTGCGGCATCCCAGGCAGCGCTCAGCCAGCTCGGCCCAGTAGGGGTCGTTGAATTGCGCGCGCCATGCCTCCTGCGCCGCGAGCGGCAGCGGCTTCACCTCCGGGAGCGGCTGTGGCCGCTTGCCGTTGAGAGGCACGAGCTGCGCCGACGCGATCAGGCGCTGGCCCTTCTCGCTGACCACGTCCACCGCATAGCCGCCCTCGACAGGAGTGAGTAGGATGTCGAGCTGCTTGCGTTCTCCTGGTCCGCCGCCGACTGTCGTACAGAAGCAGCCGTCCCATGGGCCGTCGGTGCAGGCAAAGCCGACCAGCGTGGTCTTGGCTCGGCGCTCGGCGTAGTAGAGGTCAACGGGATCGTCGAGGAATAGCCGGTCCATCACATCCAGCGCCTGGGCGTCGCACGGCCGCGCGCCGAAGAGCACCTGCGGTCGGCCGAGCTGCGCGGTCTCGACAGCGATGCTGGCCTCGCCCGGTCGCCAGGTAACGATCGCCTCACTCGACGGTAAGAAGAAGTCCTTGGCTGAGAAATCTGTGCGGCCGGCATCCCATGCGATCTCGCCCACNNGTGAGCCAGCGGCTGAGGGCGTCCTTGGCGATGAACTGCTCACTCATGGCCGCACCCCGGGAGGACTTCGTCCTTTCTGAATGTCGTGAACGGCAGCGGTTTCCCTGGGTCAAGCCCTGTGTCGTAGCCGCCGAACAGGGCCTCGACCACCTTGGCCACCTTCTGATTGATCAGGCCGAGCGGGATGCCCGCAGGGCAGGCGTCGACACACGCCTTGCAGCCGGTGCAGCGGCCCGCGAGGTGGAAGGCGCGCATCAGGTGGAAGAAGCCCTTCTCGTCCGTGTCGATGGCGATCGACTGCCAGGCTGGATCGAGCTGCTCGGCCATGCACTCCTGGCAATAGCAGAGCGGGCAAGCCTGGCGGCAGGCGTAGCAGCGCAGGCACTTGTCAAACTGTGCGTTCCAGAAGGCCGCGCGCTTCTCGGCCGGCCAGGCGTCGATCTCCTCGACTGCGACGAATCGCGGCATGCCGCCGTCGATGATCTCAGGCGCCTTGCCCAGCAGCGCGTCGTAGGCCGATGCGGGAAGAGGACCACGACCGCTGTCTGCGCCCACGCCGATCAGGAACAGGTTCTTACGATCGAGTTGGCCCTCGTGCAGCAGCACGTTGAGCGCGCGCGCGTCGGCCGGTCGGATGACCACGGCCGCGCGCTCCTTCTTCGCGTTCCGCAGGAAGTTGACGAGGTTCAAGAGCGCGGTCTGGTCGAAAATCAGACGCGCCGCTTGCTCGGCGGTACGCGCAAAGAGNNGGCCGGCTGCCGAGCGTGCCCTTTTCCCAGCCGAGCACCACGTCGACGCGCTTCTCCTCGAGCAGCGCCTTTGAGATCTTGCGCAACTCGGCTGTGAGCGGCGCGTAGTCCGCGGCGAGTGGCGGAGGCGGTGGAGCGGTCGGTGTCGCGATCGAATGGTCGGCGGCGACCTTGCGCGGGCCCATGCGGCGCACTGCTTCTGTGAACTCGCCAACGACCTTGGCAAAGCGCGCGCCTTCTGACGCGCTCACCCAGTCGAGCCGCAGCCGCTCCGGCTCGACGCCGAGGAAGATCAGCAGCTCGCGCATCACGGCGTAGCGCCGGCGCGCGTAGTAGTTGCCGTCCGCGTAGTGGCAGTCGCCCGGATGGCAGCCGAGCACGATCACGCCGTCAGCGCCCTCTTTGAGCGCCTGCGCGATGAAGAGCGGGTCCACGCGGCCCGAGCACGGCACGCGCACGATGCGCACGTTGGCCGGGTAGCTCGAGCGGCTGGTGCCGGCCAGATCAGCGCCCGCGTAGCTGCACCAGTTGCAGAGGAAGCCGACGATGCGCGGTTCGAAGGTGTCACCCATCGCTACCTCGACACCAACGGCTCAGGCTCGTTGGTCGCGCGCGCTGGATGCAGCGGCACCGACCGTGCGAAAAGCGATTCCACTTGCGCCAGGATCTGCTGGTCGTTGAATCCGTGCAGGACAATGGCGCGGCCGCGGCAACCGGCTGTGCACAGGCCGCAGCCCTTGCAGACCGCGGGATTGATCTGCGCCACCTGCCGGCCGCCCTTGACCTCGACGAACGTCACGGCGCTGAAGGGGCAGACCTCTTCGCAGAGGTGGCAGGCCAC
>PMCG01000069.1:4308-8111 GCA_003155335.1 Acidobacteriota bacterium | reverse complement strand
TCGTTGATGAAGCCGTAGCCGTCGTAGCTGATGCCCAGTGTCTGCATCAACTCGACCGAGCCGCGCGCCGACGTCACGCCGTTGGCTAGCACGACGAGATCAGCCTCGACCTCGACCGCGCGACCAATCAGCGTGTCATAGCCCTGCACGACGTAGCGCTCGCCCTGCGGATAGATGCGACTGACGCGACCGCGCAGGTACCGGGCGCCAAACGTCTCCTGNNGTGTACATGCAGCAGATCTTGGAGCAATAGGGCCGGCCGACCTTCTCGTCGCGCGAGCCGACGCAGGCGATGAAGGCGATCGTCTTGGGGTGCTTGCCGTCGGAAGGCCGCACGACCTCGCCCTTTGTGGGACCGGACGCGTTCATCAGCCTTTCGAGCTGGAGTGCCGTGATGACGTCGGGATAGCGGCCGTAGCCGTACTCGCCGTAGTAAGGCTTGCGCGCCTCGGGGGCCAGGCCCTCGTCGTGGCTGCCGTCGAGCATGAAGAGGTCGTACCCGCTCGCCACGATCACAGCGCCGAAGCGCTCCTTGACGATGCGGTCGGCGTCGTCGAAGCGGATGGCCTTGGTCGCGCAGAGCTTTTCGCAGATGCCGCACGGCACCATCTTCTTGCCGTCTGGCCCGACTGGCTTGAGCTTGGCAGCTTCCTCTGGCGAGAGGCCCTGCTCGGCGGCCTGGCGCTGCTGTGCCTCGCGATAGGCGATCGAGCGGCAGTGCGCGGCGTCGATGACCGGCTTGTTCGGAATGGCCTGCGGGAATGGCAGGTAGATCGCGGGGCGCGTCCCCACGCCTTGGTCGAACTCGCTCGTGACATCCTTGACCGGGCATTTGCCCCAGCATGTGCCGCAGCCGTTGCAGATCGAGTGATCGACAAAGCGCGCCTTCTGGCGAATGGCGACCTCGAAGTTGCCGACAAAACCGTGCACCTCTTCGACCTCAGCCGATGTCATCAGTGTGATGTTGGGGTGTTGCGCGACATCGACCATCAAGGGCGTCAGGATGCAGGCTGAGCAGTCGAGCGTCGGAAAGGTCTTGTCGAGCATGGCCATCTTGCCGCCGATGGTCGGCGTGCGCTCGACCAGCGTGACCGGATAGCCCGCGTTCGCGACGTCAAGCGCCGCCTGGATGCCCGCGATGCCGCCGCCGATCACTAGCAGGCGCTTGGTCAGCTCGGCGCGCCCACGACAGAGCGCCTCGTCGCGCGCGACCTTCGCGACCATCATGCCGACCAGCTCGATGGACTTGGCCGTGGCCACCGGCTTGTCGGCGTGCACCCAACTGCAGTGCTCGCGCAGGTTGGCCATCTCCATGCGGTACGGGTTCACGCCCGCCGCAGCCACGGTGCGGCGGAAGGTCGGCTCGTGCATGCGCGGCGAGCAGGAGGCCACCACGACGCGGTCGAGCTTCTGCGCAGCAATCGTGTCCTGGATGAGCTTCTGCCCCGGCTCGGAGCACATGTACTTGTAGTCGGAGGCGAAGACGACGCCGGGCATCTGACGGGCCGCGGCCGCGACAGCAGGGCAATCGACCGTGCCCGCGATGTTCGTGCCGCAGTGACAGACGAAGACGCCAATGCGCGCCATGGCTCAGTTCCCTGCCGCTGCCGGAACGCGCGCGAGCGGCGCGACCG
This sequence comes from Acidobacteriota bacterium, assembly GCA_003155335.1. Taxonomy (GTDB): domain Bacteria; phylum Acidobacteriota; class Vicinamibacteria; order Fen-336; family Fen-336; genus FEN-336. The sequence goes on along the minus strand of PMCG01000069.1, from coordinate 6,477 downwards.
CGTCGGTCAAGTGCTTGTGGATGCCCAGCTCCGAGAGCCCGAGCCCCAGAGCCACGCCCATCAACTCGGTGAAGTAATAGACGGCCATCTTGTGATCGCCACGGCCCGAGCGCCGCATCTGACCCTGGCGCGTATCAAGGTTGGAGTGGCACATCGGGCAAGCGGTCACGATCGCGTCGGCACCCGCTGCCTCGGCCCAGGCCAGCAGTTGATGCGAGAGGTCGAGCACGACGTCGGTGCGACTGAGCGCCAGACTCGAGCCGCAGCAGGCGGTCTTGCCAGGCCAGCGCACGACCTCGGCCCCGAGAACGCGCATGAGCTGATCGAGCGTCTGCGGATCCTCAGGATCGTCGAACTGCGCCACATCGGGGGGGCGCGTCAGCAGGCAGCCGTAGTAGGGCGCCAGCTTGAGGCCCGTGAGCGGCCGCACGACACTCGACTGTATGCGCTCGATGCGCTCCGGCTCGACGACGATCTTGAGTAGCGGCTCGATTGCCAGATCGCGGGGCACGTCGCCGCCCGCGACCTCCTCGATGCGCGCTGCTGTGGCCGGATCGCCGAGCGCGTGGGCGGTCTCCTTGAAGCGCGCGTAGCACGCTGCGCAGGGCAGCACGAGCTCCTTGAGCCCGGTTGCGTGCGCGAGCTGCAGGTTACGCGCCACGAGGCCGTGACCGAGCCACGGGTTTACGGTGTGCGCGGACGAGGCGCCGCAGCAGTTCCAGTCCTCGATCTCCTTGAGCTCGATGCCCAGCGCGCGGCATACCGCCTCGGTCGACTTCGCGTACTCGAGGGCCGTACCGTGGAGCGAGCAGCCAGGGTAGTAGGCGTAGGCCGTCATGGCCGCTCTCCGCCGGCGTCGCGCTGCGCGGCGGCGCACTCACGAGCGCGCATCGCCTCGGCGCGCTGGAAGATCGCAGCCACCTCGCCCCGCGCCCGTGTGCGCTGCGGCAGCGGCTTGAGCTTGCCGCGCACGAACATCGGCCAGCCCAGATCGGCGCTGCCGAAGAAGTGGCCTGAGAAGGTGTTGAAGCCACCGACTACGCCGATCTCATACGCGCGCCCGAGCAGCTCGACCGACTTCAAGAACACGCGGTGGAAGATCGGCACTTCGCGTTGGGCCGCGGCCCGCCGGTTGGCCATCGCCCACACGCGCAACGCGTCCATCACTCGCGGCAGGTCGATCTCGCACGGGCAGCGCGTGACGCAGGTCTGGCAGCCGACACACAGCCAAATCGCGCGGCTGTCGAGGGCGACGTCAGGCTGGCCGAGCTGGAGCGCGCGGATCACCTGCTGCGGCGAGAGATCGCTCGCGCGCGCGAGCGGACAACCCGCGGCGCATTTGCCGCACTGGTAGCAGTCGTTGAGCGTCTGGCCACTCGTCGCTTCGACAAAGGCGACGACGCCGGACGGTGCGAACGGCGCCAACCGCAGTGACTCCGTCATCAGGCTTCTCTTCTCAGCCGCCGGAATACGGACCGACTCCGGCGCTGCCTGTTCAACGCAACGCGGAACGCGAAGTGCGACGGCATCGGGATACCACCAAAACGTTAGAACAGCAAGCCAGATGCCACGGCGGCGCGAAGTCCCGGCATTCGCTGAAGTTGCTCATGCGCTAGGCCTTGGTCGCGAATGCGACGCATGTCCGTGCTGTGGGGCGGGCGCGGCCGCCGAAAACCTTTCGCCGGCACCCGGGCACAGAGGTTCTTCCGCGCGCAATCGGCGGCCCCTGGCGGCGCTGTCGGCCGACGTCTCATCCGCTTCCCTGGGCTACAATCCGCCCGCGGCATGCCGCAACGCGCAGAGGAGTGAGACTGGCCATGACCTGCTTTGACGGACCGCACCGCCGCTACAACCCGCTCCTCGACGAGTGGGTGCTGTGTTCTCCGCACCGCCTGGAGCGACCCTGGCAGGGGCAGATCGAGGCCGCGCCGCCCGAGGCACGCGCAGCCTATGACCCGACCTGCTACCTCTGCCCCGGGAACGAGCGGGCGCGCGGCGTCAAGAACCCGACCTACCCAACGACATACGTCTTCGACAACGACTTCCCGGCGCTGCTGCCGGTCGCGGCGACCGGCGAGACGAACGATGGCGGTCTTCTCGTCGCGCAGTCGGTCGAGGGGATCTGTCGTGTGATCTGCTTCTCGCCGCGCCACGATCTCGCGCTGGCTC
>PMCG01000069.1:0-4278 GCA_003155335.1 Acidobacteriota bacterium | reverse complement strand
TACTACCCGGCCAAGAAACTCGTCGCACAGAAGCGCTATTGTGAGGCGCACGGCCGCGATCTCTTGGGCGTGTATCTCGAGCGCGAGACCGCGGCACAGGAACGCATTGTCTGCGAGAACGACCACTGGGTCGCCCTCGTGCCGTTCTGGGCCACGTGGCCATTCGAGACGATGCTGGTGCCGCGACGGCAGGTGCCCGACTTGCCGTCTTTGACCGCCCGCGAGCGCGATGCGGCTGCCGACATCATGCGCCGGCTCTGCGTGCGCTACGACAACCTCTTCCAGACGTCCTTCCCCTACTCGATGGGCTGGCACGGCCGGCCGACCGATGGGGAGGCGCATCCTTACTGGCGCCTGCACGCCGTCTACTTCCCGCCGCTGCTCCGGTCGGCGACNNACGCACTACCTGCTCAAGTGAGACTCTGGCTGGCGCGCACAGCGGGGTCCTGGGAACGTGGGCGGGCTCAGCGTAGCGGGCTTGAGTCCCAAGCGCGGAGTGTGAGAACCTAAGCCAACAAGGAGGACGCCGTGAAGGTCAACCCGATGGATATCCAGAAGCAGACCTTCGGGAAACGCTGGCGCGGATTCGACCGCGACGAGGTGCGCACCTACCTCAACTACCTTGCCGAAGAGTACGCCCTGCTGCAGCGGGAGCGCGACTCGCTCTCTCAGGAAGTCCAGACCTTTCATGCGCTGCTCGAGGACTACCGTAGCCGCGAGACGATCCTCAAGAACACCCTACTCACCACTCAGCGCCTGACCGAGGAGATGAAGGAGAACGCGCGCAAACAGGCCGAGGCCGTGGAGCACGAGGCCGAGATCAAGGCCGACCGTCTACTGGAACTCGCCCGCAATCGCGCCCACGAGGTGGAGACCTCGATTCTCGATCTGCGCTCCCACCGCCAGGCGCTGCGCGCGGACATCCGCACAATCGTCGACCGCGTGACCCATCTGCTCGCCCTCCAAGAGGAGGCGGAAGCCGAGGACAACTTGAGCTTCCTCAGGCGGCACGAGGCATAGCCCGACGGCCGTGGCGGTGCGTCCAACGTCCGTAGCCCCGGCCACTGTAGCTGGCGATCTTGACGTGCGAGACGTTCCCGGCGGGGCATCGCTGCGCGTGCGCGTCACGCCGCGCTCCAGCCGAGACGCCATCAGCGGCACGCGCGCCGGAGCGCTCGTCGTCAGGCTCACGGCCCCGCCTGTCGAAGGCGCGGCCAACGTAGCGCTGGCGCGCGTCCTGGCAAAGGTGCTCGGCGTCGCACCTTCGGCCGTCGAGCTGGTCCGCGGCGCCACCGGCCGCGACAAGGTCGTCCACGTCAGCGGACGCACCGCGGCCGAGATCAGCGCCGCCCTTGAGGCGCATCTCTGATCCGTGTCTCCACCGTCCGACCTACAATCACAGGCAATGAGGAGGGAGCATGCGCGACGTCGTCCTGCACGCGTTCAACTGGCCGTACGCGCTGATCGCCGCACGTGCCCAGCAGATCGCGGATTGCGGGTACGGCGCCGTCCTATTCCCGCCGCCGCTCTACAGTGACGAGAACGGCGGCGCGTGGTGGCAGTGCTATCAGCCCAAGGACTACCGCATCCTGCGATCGCACCTGGGACGCCGAGCGGATCTCGAAAGCGCACTCAAAGCGCTACGCGATGTGGGAGTGCGCGCATACGCCGACGTGGTGTTCAACCACATGGCGAACGAAAAGGCCGAGCGCCAGGCCCGCGGCGAGACAGACCTCTACGATTTCCCCGGGGCCACCGAGCTGGCGCGCTACAGGAGCGGGCGCGGCCAGTTCTTGCAGGACCGGCTCTACGGCAATCTCGACGACGGGCTCTTCTCGGACGCGGACTTCAACCCGGAGGGCGACATCAAGGACTGGCTCAGCCCTGAGGGCGTGGAAGAAGGCTGGCTGGGTGGGCTGCCCGATCTGCACCTGACCGACCGGGTCGTCGACCAGCAGACCACATGCCTGCGGGCGCTGAACGCGCTCGGCTTCACGGGCTATCGCATCGACGCCATGAAGCACCTGCCTGTCGAACACCTCACGCGGGTCTTCATGATCGACGCGATGAGCGACCGATTCGTCTTCGGGGAGGTGCTCACGACCAACGACGACGAGGACACGGTCTTTCTCTGGCCCATCGTCCATCACACGCAGTTCCCCTGCTACGACTTCGCGCTGCACGAGACGCTGCGTTGTGCCTTTGCGCCGACCGGCACCCTGCGCGACCTGGTCGACCCGGCCGCCCGCGATCGAGCGCTGCCATGGAATCGCGCGCTGACTTTCACGGTCACGCACGACATACCGAACAATGCCCCGTTCCGCGGCCTGCTGCTCGACCCGCAGGACGAGTATCTGGCCAACGCCTACATCATCGGCCGCGACGGGGGCGTGCCGCTGGTGTACTCGGACCACAACGAGAGCGCGGGCGACCACGCTTCGGACAGGGATCGCTGGGCCGAATCCTGGGCGCGCTACGACATCGTGCAGATGATCGGCTTTCACAACGCCGTGCACGACCAGCCGCAGCGGTGCGTGTTTGAGGCAGACGGCTTCGTCGTGCTCGCGCGTGGCGACACTGGTATTGTCGTCATCAACAAGACTGCAGAGTGGCAGAACCCCACGATCTGGACCTGGGGCCTGCGGCAGGGGCGCTACCACTGCCAGCTCCACCAGTACGACATGGATGTGCGAGGTGACATGTTCAACTTCGCGATCCCGCCACGCCAGGCCCAGCTCTGGCTGTACGTAGGCGCCTGAGCCAGCGCCAAGACGAGTCGGCTGCGCCGGCTGTGCCCTGAAATAGGTGAGAATGGCGCCATGTGGAACATAGCGGTCCCTGTGTGGGAGCTGGTCGTTCGCGCCGTTGTCGTCTACGCCTTTCTGCTGCTGCTGCTGCGCATCACCGGCAAACGTCAGGTCGGCCAGCTCGCGCCGTTCGACCTCGTCCTGCTCCTAGTTCTGTCCAACGCCGTGCAAAACTCGATGAACGCGGGCGACAACTCGCTTGTTGGAGGGTTGATTTCCGCGGCGACGCTCGTCCTCGCGAACTGGCTCATCGGCTACGCGACGTACCGGAACAAGAAGTTAGAGGCCGTCATCGAAGGCCACCCGCTCGTCCTCATCCACCACGGCCAGCTCTTCGAGAAGGCCATGTCTCGTGCGCAGCTCACTCATCACGAGCTCAACGCGGCCCTGCGGCAGGCCGGTGTCTCTTGTCCACAAGACGTTCTCTCAGCGATTCTCGAGAACAACGGTGCGATCTCCGTCATTCCAAAATCGGCACTGCAGAATGTCAGGAGCTGAATGCCCTGCAGCGGGCTCGTTTGCGCTCGCCGCTGAACTCGATATCACGCCGGGGAGAAGGTGTCTTGCCTGTGCTCGCGTCCTGCCCTACGCCGCCCCCAACCTCTCCTGCTTCCTTTCGAGCCGCGGCGCGACTCGCTTCGCCTCGCGCATGTGGTGATATGTGAGGATGGGGTGGCGGTAGAGCATGTGCGGCCCGACGCGGCGCATCACCTCGCGGAAGTGGCGGCGCGTTGATTTGTCGTAACAGTGGACACGGCATCTCATACACGTGGGCTTTTCCTCGCCGGACGGGCACGTGGACAGCCGGCCGGTTGCGTAGTCGAGAAGGGTCTCGCACCCGCCGCACAGAGAGGCGTTCCCTTCGCGCATGTGAAGGACGCGGCGCTCACACCAGATTCTGAGGATCGCCTCGACGGTGCGCCGGTCGCGCCGGAGCCGGGGCGTCGTGAGGAGGGAGCCCGGGTTCTTCGGGACGGATTTCACGAGCACATCGTAGCCGGGCAGAAGATCCGGGGCACCTATGCAGGTGCATCCTGCGAGGCTCTCCCGGCGAGTCCTGCAGCAGCTGTTCCCGTGTGGCCCGGTAATCGCCGGCCGTCTCTTCCGAATCGAGGCGGCGCTGATAGAGGCGGCGGCGTCCTTTGGAGAACGCTTCGATGACGAGCCGGGTCCCGTCCGGGGAGACCGAGAATCCGCGGGAGACCTCGGAAGGGGGCTAGGTCGTTCCCGGCGGAATGGCGACGGTGAATCGCAACGGCTGAGCCGGGTGGCTGGGGCGCGAGTGAAGAGCAGCGAAGATCACCAGGGCTGCGGCGACCAGGAGCCCCGCCATCATGGCCGGACCGAACCACCCGAGCCGCCGTGCCAGCATCACGGGAGCCGGCTCCGCGGAGATCTCCGACACGTGATCGCGTAAGTGCGTCAGGTCCCGCGCGAGGTCCCTTGTCGAGGCGTAACGCTCCTCCGGGTC
>PMCG01000095.1 GCA_003155335.1 Acidobacteriota bacterium | reverse complement strand
AAGGTCCCGCGGCCGCCGAAGGAGCTGAAGGGATTCGCCAAGGTGAGCCTGGCGGCTGGCGAGACGCGGCACGTCACGGTCGACCTGGATCGCCGGTCGTTCTCCTACTACGACGTTGCGGGGAAACAGTGGCACGCCGCCCCGGGTGAGTTCGACGTGCTCGTCGGCCGATCGAGCGAGCAGATCGAGCTCAGTGGTAAGGTCGCCTTGATGGCGGGAAAGTAGCGCGTCCACCCCCGTTCAGCACGAGCGGTCGGCGCAAAGAGGGATTATGACGGGCACGCGGAGTCGCGCTTCGTTGTGGAGCGTTGGGTGTCTTTTGTCTCTGAGCGGATCGACCATGGCAGTAGAAAGCGTCAGCCTCATCCCACCGAGCGACACGCGCATCGCTGTGATGGGTCGCGTGGACGCGACAGATCCCGCGCGCATGCGCATCGGCTATCCGGGCGTGACGCTGCGCCTGCGCTTCGAGGGCCCTTCGCTGGCGATGCGCGTGGCCGCGACAACGCCCAACAGCCACCTCGCAGTCCGGGTCGACGGCGGTGAGCCGCGCGTGATCCGTCTGGCGCAAGGCGAGAGCGAGGTCGCGCTAGCCGACGGACTCGCAGCCGGCGAACACACGGTGGATATGGTCCATCGCACCGAGACCTGGGTGGGCGTGGTGACGGTCCTCGGCTTCCGTCTCGCGCCCGGCGCACGCCTGCTCGACCCGCAACCGTGGCCGCGGCGTCGCATGCTCTTCATCGGCGACTCAGTGACCTGCTCCGAGGGCGTCGACCGCCTGCCCGATCACCGCAAGGGGAATCCGGCCGGCTGGGACCCGTCTCTGTCCTACGGGATGTTGCTCGCACGCAGGTTCGACGCCCAGTGCCAGCTCGTCTGCTATGGCGGTCGCGGTCTGCTGCGCGACTGGCAGGGACGAGGAGACGTCCTCAACGCTCCACAGTTCTTCGACCTGGCCGTCCCCGACGAGCTGGGGCCGCCGGTCTGGGATCACAGCGCCTACGTTCCGGACGTAGTCGTCGTCTCGCTCGGGACGAACGACTTCAACCTCGGGATCGGAGCGTTCCCGGATCGCGAAGAGTGGGTCGGCGCCTACGTGCGCTTCGTGCGCGCCATCCGCGCGCGCTACCCGGAGGCGCACATCCTGCTCACCGAAGGCGCCATCGTCAACGACACACCTGATCGCGCGCAGCGCTCGACGCTGCGCGCGTACCTCGCAGAGACGGTGGCGCGTGTGGCCGATCCCAAGGTGCGCGCCATCGAGTCCCGCCACTACGGCGGCGACGCTGCCGACGCGCATCCGACAGGCGCAGAGCACGCCGCCATGGCGCGCGACCTGGAACCGCTCATCCGCGCTGCTGTCGGCTGGTAGNNTAGGATCTTCCCAGCGCTTCGTGCGCACAGGTGTCTCGTGTACGTTTGCCCGTCCTGCAAAGCCCCAAACGATGGCCACGTCGAGATGTGCCCTCGCTGCGCGAAGCCTGTGTACCTGGGTCAGGGCATCGTGCTGGACGCGCGCTACGAGATCCTGGGCCATCTNNCATCTTGGGCGCGGCGGCATGGGGTCGGTCTACAAGGTCCACGATCGCACGCTGAACGAGACGGTCGCGCTCAAGACCTTGCGTCCCGACATCGCGGCATCCCCCGAGATGACGCAGCGTTTCCTGTCGGAGATCAAGCTCGCGCGCCGCATCGGACACAGGAACGTCTGCCGCATCTTCGAGTACGGCGAGGACGGCCCCCTGCGTTTCATCGCGATGGAGTACATCGAGGGCGTCGATCTCAGGAAGGTGATCCAGCAGAACGGGCCGTTCGTCGGGTCGGCCGGCCTCGAAGTGGCTCTGCAGATCGCGAGTGGCCTCGAGGCGATCCACGAGCTGGGAGTGATCCACCGCGACCTCAAGACCGCCAACCTGATGCGCGACGGCCGCGGCATGATCAAGCTGATGGACTTCGGCATTGCCAAGGAATGGGGCGTCGAGGGCACGACGCAAGTGACCGCGACCGGTACGGCGCTCGGCACTCCGGAGTACATGAGTCCAGAGCAGGCAGAGGGCGAGAAGGTCGATTTCCGCAGTGATATCTACGCCTTCGGCATCGTGGTCTTCGAGCTGTACACAGGCGACGTCCCGTTCCGCGGCACGACGCCCATGGCCACGGCGCTCAAGCACATCCACCAACCGCCGCCGCTCGACGGCCCGCGTGCAGCGCCCATTCCAGCCCCCCTGATCCCGATGCTCCGCAGCGCGCTGGCCAAGCGGCCCGACGACCGCCAGGCCTCGATGGTTGAGGTGATCGACGCGTTGCGGCAAGCACAGGACGCGGTCCGCGCTTTGTCGCCGTCAGTTCCGGCGCGAGCAACGGCCGCACCCGCGGCAACGCGTGTGACGCCGTTGCCCAGGCCAGAGACCGCAACGCCGCTGCGCACTCCTGCCGCGCAACCCGCCGTCCCGCCTCCGGCGCCGGTGGTTGTGAAAACACCACCCCCGGCACCCGCGGTCGCGAGAACGCCGCCACGCGCACCTGCGGTTGCCAAGACTCCGCCATCGGCGCCGGTAGTTGCGAAGACACCGCCACCGGCACCCGCGGTCGCGAAAACGCCGCCGCCCGCNNGCCGGCGCTGCCACCTTCTAGCCCGCCGGCGAAACAGCCAAGAGCCGAGAAGCCCCCTCCCAAGAAAGATGGCAGCCTCTCCCGGCCAGTGCTGTGGATCACGATCGGCGTGACGGCGCTCGTGGTCGTGATCGGTGTGGTCGTGGCGATCGTCGCTGTCACGTCCCATGAGACGCCTGGATCGCGAACGGCCGCCAAGGGCGACGCGTCACCGACGCGCGCCCCCTCGCACACCATCGCGAGCGCCCGACCTGCCACGCCGCTGCCAGCCCCTGCTCGGGCAGCCACGCCAGTGGCGCCCACGCCGGCGCCCACTGCTCGCCCTGCGGCTCTCAGCTATTCGACGCCACGGCCAACGCCACGGCCAACGCCTGTCCCCACACGGATTCCGCCACGGCCCACCCCAGCGCCGCGCACGGCGTCGATCGCGCCAACGCCCGTCCCGGTGTCAGCGCCGCCCGCGCCTGCTGAGGCAGCCACAGGCGAGCTCAGGGTTGTCGTGCTTCCCTGGGCTGAGGTCGCCATCGACGGGACGCCTGCAGGCACAGCGCCTGTCACCAAGCGGCTCGCCCCCGGAGCACACACGATCCGGCTGACGCACACGGACTACAAGCCCTTGATCAGGAAGGTGGAGATCCGATCAGGAGAGACGATACGCCTCACCGTCAACATGAAAGACGAGGCGTTTCCTCTCGCAACGAAACCCTAGCGGCCACGCGTCGGCTGGCATGGCGCAGCTACAGGCCACGCTCCTAGCGGCGAGCGCGGCCCGGGACATGCCGAGATGGGCGCAGCTCCGGTCGTCGCTACTGGCGCGTGAACGTCAACGAGTTGCCGCTACCATCGTGGCCGATCAAGTTGTTCACCGCGTCGTCCGCCACCCCGTCGAAATCGAACGAGTTCCCACAGGCAGCGATGGCGGCCGTGACGTGCACGTTCCTGGGGTTGCTGACCGTGCCGTTTAGTGTGCCGGCTCCGCCTTGGCAGAAGGTGCTCGTGTATGAGCCGCTCAGACTGGCACCAGCTTGCTGCATGATCCAGGTCCGAACGATGTTGTTCTGCGTGTTCCTCCAGGTGGTGCCGTTCAGGGTCACCACCGCCACCGGCGCGGCTGGCGCTGGCGCCGTGGCTGTGGCCTTGCCGTCGCTCACGCTCGCGCTCACAGTGAAACTGCCCGTAGACGGGTAGGTGTGCTTCACGCTCTGGCCTGTTCCGTTGGAGCCGTCCCCGAAATTCCAGGCGTACGTCAGCGGGTCCCCGTCGGGATCATTGGCGCCGTTGTCCGTAAACGTGAATTCCGTGGCAGAGCTGATTCCCGTGAAGGTAGGCGTGACGGAGATCGCGCCCGGACTCGGGGCGCGGTTCACCGGCGTCGATTTCTTGCCGGCCAGGACGGCCACTCCTACTCCGGCCGCAACCACGCCGCCGCCGACGAGCAGCCACGTCGTGCCGCTGCCACCCGACTTCTTCTTCGCAGCCACCTTCGGCGCTGGCCGCACCTCGCCCGAGGCGATCGCTTCCTGGTGAACCTTCTCGAAGAACCGCACGACCCGCGGCGGGAAATCGGTCGTCTTCACCTGGAGCGCCGGGTCCAGCTTGAGCGCCGACACAAACGCGCGGCGCGCGTCGCTCTCCTGGTCCAAGCCCAAGTGCGCGACCGCGAGGTAGACGTAGGCGGTCTTGAGGTCTGCCTTTGCCTGGGGATTTGCGGCCAGCCGCTCCGCGACACTGCGCAATGTGCCCACCGCGGCCGCGTAGTCGCCCTCCTGCGCCTGCTGGATGCCGGCGTTCAGTGTGGACTCGGCATGACTCGGGAGCGCCGCTCCCACGAGACAGACGGCACAGAACACCGACACACAGCCCTTTGTGCTCATCGAAGACCTGCCTTTCCTGGAAGATTGTAGCTCGGTCCTACGACATCCACCAGCCTGCCTCTCCTGACGAGGAGCGTGCCACTTGATCCTCCCAAAACCGTGGGGCCAATAATACTCGCTCTGACACCCCAACGGCGCGCGTCGTCGCCGGCCAGACTAGGGGCTGGCGGGGCGGAGCGTCTCCAACCAGGCCGCACGGAGCTCGGCCAGAGTGCGGCCGTAGGCCTCTCGCCAGGCCGCATCGACGTCGCCGGTCTTGCCCAGTCCGGTGAGAAGCACGTTGATGGTGGCTTGATCGCCCTGACTCATCAAGAACTCGACAAAGGAAAGCGCCGCAAGGTACTTGAGGCGCACGTCCCCAGCGCGGCCTGCCGCGATGGCCGCCTTGTCTGGCGCCGCCATGGTGGCCGTGCGTTTCCCCTCCATGTACTGGGCCAATCCCTCTTGCAGGTCTCGATTCGCAGCGCCGCGCGTCAGCTCGTACACGAACGCGTGTGTCAGCTCGTGCAGCAGCGTGCCCTCCAGCTCCCGCACCTTGTCCGGTGTCAAGCCGAGAATGGGTACCCTGACGCGCCCATCGTATTCGCTGAACTCGCCGCCGGACCAGCGCGGCGCGCTCATGGAATCGAAGTATGCCTCGCGCGTGAGGAGGACGACCGGGATCGGCATCTGCGGCTGGTAGTCGAATGCGGATGTGAGCGTGCTGAAATGCCGCTCCAGCGTGTCGAGAACCCGCTCCCCGATCGCTTCGTGCCGTTCGCCGTCGTAGCGCAGGTTGAAATGCGACAACCGCTGCTCGCGAAAGCCGGCCTCGAGCGCCAGGTTCTTGGCAAGACGTTCCCTCAGGCGGCTCGCCAAGGGGTGATCGCGCAGGCGCGGGGAGGCAGCCAGCGCNNACGTAGGCGCCCTCCTCGTCGAGGTCCCGCGCTGGACGCAGATGCTCCAGTGCCGCGTCGCACTGACGGGCGGCCACTTCTTGATACGCCAGGCTCGTGAGCGCCGCAACGGCCAGCGAACCGACCGACTTGCTGGCAGCGTG
>PMCG01000193.1 GCA_003155335.1 Acidobacteriota bacterium | reverse complement strand
GATGCGCACAACACGTCGGTGGCGGATTGCTACGTCCCGCTAGCATCAGAGGATGACGGCGTCGTCCTCTGCGTTCTCAGTCCCAACGATCACTGGGATGAGCCGCAGGTCAATCTGGTGAGACTGTCGCTGGTCTTTGCGCGCGAAGCGCAGGCCCGCGGAGGGGTCCTCATGCACGGTGCGCTCGCTGTGCGGGACGGCATCGGTGTGATCCTGGTCGCGCCGGGCGGGACGGGTAAGACCACTGCCAGCAACCGGCTTCCGGCCCCGTGGCGCTCGCTGAGCGACGATGCCACGCTGATGGTGCGGGATCCGCAAGGGAGCTACTGGGCGCACCCCTGGCCCACGTGGAGCCGTTTCCTGGACGGCGGACCGGGCGGCACCTGGGACGTGCAAAGCGCTGTGCCTGTGAAGGGCATCTTCGTCCTGGCTCAGGCGGCCAAAGACCGGGCGGAACGAGTAGGCCCGGGGCAGGCGGTCAGCCTGCTCGGGGAGTGCGCGGGACAGGTCTCAGCCTTCATGACACCGGGCCTGCCCAAGGAAGAGCTCCAGGCCCTGCATCTGGAACGGTTCAACAACCTCTGCGCCTTGACCCGGGTTGTACCCACACACGTGCTTCACATCAGCCTGACCGGCGCCTTCTGGCAGGAGATCGAGCAGGCGCTTCAGGGAGGACCTTGTGAAGACGGCTGCAATGCGATCGGCAAGAATGAGCCAGATGGTCCCTTGACGGTGGCCTGAATATGCATGCCGCGGGTGTCATAGGCGCCCTGCACCCCGAGCGCTGAGACAAGATCCAACGTGCCAGCCGTTGTGACATCCACGCTCAAGCTGCCGTCTTCACCGCCGAGCGCAAGATGTCTTGGGCTCCATACGCACCACCTGCTCCGAGACAAGGCCTCCAGGTAGTCATGCAAGAACCGGCGGAATCGCAGAAGCTGAAAATACCACGCGCCCTGCAGCTTGGTCGCGCCTTGCGTTTTGTCTGGCAGAGCGCGAGGGGCTGCACCATAGCCAACGGCGCGCTATCAGTGCTCCAGGGGCTATTGCCGCTACTCCCGCTCTATCTCATGAAGCTCATGGTGGACACCATGACCACTGGGATGGCGGCTCCTGACAAATGGGTCGTTCTCAGGCATGTGCTGTTTCTCGGTGGCCTGATGGGTGCAGTGACCCTGTTTGCCTCCTTGATCCGCGCGATAGCGGTCTTGGTCGGCGAATGGCAGGCCTACAGCGTCACGGATCACATGAACGACGTGCTCCTCGCTAAGTCCGTTGAGGTGGACCTGGAGTACTACGAGAGTGCGCGNNTACTACGACTCACTTCATCGCGCCCAACGTGAGGCCCCCTTCCGGCCCATCAGCATCGTGAATGGTCTGGCGCAGATTGGTCAGAACGGAGTCGCGCTGCTGGCAATCGCGGGACTGCTCTTCTCATTCCATTGGAGCATGGCGGCGATACTATTTATTGCGGTCATTTCCGGTACTGGCGTGCGACTCAGATACACGGGCAGGATGTATCGCCTGCAGCGTGAGCAGACAGCCACTGAGCGGCAAGTCACATATTTCAGCGCGATGCTGACCGACTGCAGTTACGCCAAGGAGATCCGCCTATTCGACCTGGGACCGCTGTTGATGCGCCGGTGTCGCGATGTCCGCGGGCAACTCCGCAAGGAGAAGCTAGCCATCACGCGCAGGCGCTCCATCGCTGATCTGTCGGCTCAGACTCTTGCGATCTCGCTCATCTACAGTGCGTATGCTTATGTCGCCTATCAGGCGGTGTGGGGGAAGATCACGTTGGGTGACCTGGCGATGTACTATCAGGCCTTCCAGCGGGTACAGGGATCTCTTCAGGGGATGTTGGGCAGCCTGGCAGGACTGTATGAAGACAACCTGTTCCTTTCAAATCTTTACGAGTTCCTTGATCTGAAACGCACCGTCATCGAGCCGGCTCACGCGAGGCCCGTGCCTCAGCCGATGCAGCGCGGCATCGTGCTGGACCATGTGAGTTTTCAGTATCCCGCTGGCGCCAGGGAGGTGCTTGAGGATGTCTCCCTGGCCATCCGGCCGGGAGAAGTGGTGGCGCTGGTCGGTGAGAACGGCTCGGGCAAGACGACCCTCATCAAGCTACTGTGTCGATTGTACGATCCAACAGGTGGCTCGATTAGCATCGACGGCATAGATCTGCGGGAGTTCGAAACGAGAGCGCTCAGACGCGAAATCGCNNTCATCTTCCAGGACTATGCGCACTACCATCTGACGGCCCGAGAGAACATCTGGTTCGGGGATACCACCCTCCCGCCCGACCACGAACGTGTCATCGCCGCTGCGCGCCGCTCGGGGGCTGACGACGTCATCAGGGCGCTGCCTCATGGCTATGAAACGATTCTGGGAAAGTGGTTCGACAACGGGGAGGAACTGAGCATTGGGGAGTGGCAGAAAGTAGCCCTGGCGCGCGCCTTCATGCGGGATGCGCAGATCATCGTGCTTGACGAACCGACCAGCTCCATGGACGCGAAGGCGGAGTACGAGGCCTTCCAGAGTGTGCGCCAACTTGCCTCCGGCCGCACCACGATCCTTGTGAGTCATCGCTTTTCCACCGTCCGGATGGCTGACCGCATCTATGTGCTGCAGCATGGAAGAGTCATCGAAGCGGGCACCCACGAGGAGCTCGTTCGCGCGGGAGCAACCTATGCCCGGTTGTTCGAATTGCAGGCCCAGCACTACCGGTGAAGGCCTGCGAAGGCGTTTCCTCGCAACCGATACGTCGAGTGCTTCCTCCGCTCCTTACTGGGCCTGCATGTTGGAGATCTGCTGGACGCGGCTACGAGGTGGCAGGGGCTTTAGCGCGGTGCGCAGGCGCGCCATNNGCGATCTCGCTCTGCGTCAGACCCTCGTAGTACGCCAGCTCCAACGCATCGCGCTGCATAGGCGAGAGGTCTGACAGCGCGCGTTGCACCGCCAGCCTCTCCACCGTCGCGGGCGCAGCCACGTAAGGCCGGATCGTGGCCTCTGGGCGCTCCTTGCGCCCTGCTCGCCGCCGCAGCTGGTCCAGGGCGCGCGTACGGGTGATCGTGCACAGCCAGGCCTCGGGCGCGCCGCGGGAGGCGTTGTAGCGGTCGGCCTGACGCCAGGCCTGGAGAAAGACCGCTTGAAGCACGTCTTGAGCGTCGGCCGGGTCGTGCAGGATGCGGACAGCCATGCCAGTGACAAGGGACGCGTACCGATCGTACAGCTCGGCCAGGCCGCTGTCATCTCCGAGCGTCATGCGCCGGATTGCGGCTTCGGCAGACGCGCGCTTGCCGTGCCGGCTTGCGTCGAAGCGCTCGACTTCATTCGTCGTGTCCATGATGCCCTCCCGTCCTGCCAAAAGACCCTACAGTCACTGTCGCCCGTTCGGACGCTGTCGAGTCAAACACTCACCTCTCGCCCCACGACGTCGGTGACGAGTCGCTGATACCGCCCTCGGTGGACCGCTGCTACCTGCTCGGGACAATCGTCTGCGACTGGTTCTGTCATCGGGCCAAGTCCTATTGCTGCTGCCGCGTCAGAAAAGCAAACCACATGCCACCAGAGAATCTCCAGGCTCTCCTTTCGAACCGGGCTATCTAGTTGAGCACCACGCCTCGACGAGTAGACCTCGGCAAGCCCTGAGCGTTGTTCTCTGGTCAACTGCCGTCGGAACCTCAACACCGCTCGCCGGGTTTGTAGTTTGTAGATTGTTCCGCCCTGTAGCCCTGCGGTAACGCACCCGTCGCACCCGGAGCCCACCATCGCGGTACTTTCCGGGCTGGCACGGGGGTTGCCTCTACCAACGCGGGCGCCGCCGACCGCCACCCGGCAGGCACTGCGGCGCCATGGCCATAGAGGAGACATGTGATGAGCTCAAGCAGAAAGCTGAATTTGACACTGGTTGCTCTTCTCCTGATCTGGGGCGTCGGCGTTGCCTCGGCGCAGGCGAGCGACGACACCTGGATCGCGACGAAGATCAAGATCAAGCTGATGACCACGGACGGCGCGGGCCGCAACGCGGTCAAGGTCGAGACAGACCACGGCAAGGTCACGCTTCACGGGACGGTCGACAGTGAGGCGGTGAAGGAGAAGGCCGAAGCCACGGTTCGCGGCGTCAGCGGCGTGACGGACGTGCGAAACCTGCTGCAGGTCGTGAAGGAGTCCCACCAAAAGTCTGTGAAGGCCGCTGACAAGGACGTGAGAGAGGCGGTCGAGAAGGCGCTCAAGGTGGACAAGAACCTCGATGGGATCAAGGTGAAGTCGGTCAACGACGGTCTTGTGTTCCTCGAGGGAGACACTGCAACCCTGGCCAACAAGCTTCGGGCTATCGAGATCGCCTACGACATCTCCGGCGTGAGGCAGGTGGCCTCCGACATCGAGACCAAGGAAAAGGAGCAGTAGGCGTAGGAGCGTGCGGGCCACTCCCGGCCATGGCCGAGAGTGGCCCATCGAAAGAGATCGACAACACCAGACGGGTTCCTACGATCGCCGCGNNGCTCGCCCACTGCGCCGAGATCGCGCTGGACGTCCGGTAGGTCCGCCGTCTAGTCCACCCGAAGCGTTCGCACAGCCACACCCAGCTCGCGCTCGTCCCGGGAGGGCAGGAGTGCGGGGTTGCGACGGAAGTCGGCGAAGGGACGGAAGGTCGGGCGCANNCACCGCCCGTCCACCCAGACCGCGACCTGCACCGGCCGCTTCGCGCCGTTCGGGTGGCCGTTCGTGAGATCCAGGAAGAGCCACTGGCCGTGGCAGTCGACCCGTCTCGCCGCGTGGCCCTGGGTCCACTGAAACGGGCCGCCGTCCGACGGCTCCGGCCGGGCGAAGCCGTACGAGCGGTCGTCCGGCACGCGGAGACGCTCGCCGCCGGCGACGACGCGCCACGCCGCGAGAAGGGCCGCCAGCCCCACGATGACCAGCGCGGCCCGGCCGATGCGCCGTTCGCTGCGCGTCGAGGGGAGAGACTGGCCGATGCCCAGGACTATCCAGACGAGGATGCCCACCGCGGGCAGGTACCACACGTACTGGACAAGCCCGTACGTCGCGGTCCCCGCCAGGGCCAGGGCCCGCCCGATGGCCATCGGCCTGTCGGCGTCGCGACGTAACGCCTCGCGCGCTGAAATGGCCGCGGCCAGCACGAGGAGCGCGAGGCTAAAGAGACCGGCGAGGCCGCGCTCGACCGCGACCTGCAGGATGGTGCTGTGCGCCTCGCCGTGGGACCACGGCGCCACCGTGGCAAGCGAGTGCGCGCGCTGATCGAAAGCGATCTGGAAGCTGCCGAGCCCCCAGCCGGCCGCCGGCCGTTCGAGGAAGAGCGGCGCCGCTGCCCGCCATAGGTGCGATCTCTGGAACAGGTCGGGGTGAGTCAGGCGGCCGGCGAGGCTGGTGACGAGCCCCGGGAACGACACCGCGACCAGCCCGGCAGCGACCGCGGTCGCCAGCGACAGAGCGAGGGCGATCCGCCACAGACGCGGCTCACGCCATCGGCTCGGCCCGAGCAGAGCGATGCCGAGAGAGCACTGGGCCAGCACCGCGAGCCAGGCGCCCCTCTGGTGCGACAGCAACGCCGTGGCGACGCAGAGAGCCATGAGGACGTAGCCTGCGGCGCGCCACGCCCGCGACCCGGAGGACAGGAGCGCGGCCAGGGCCAGGGGAGCGGCGATGACCAGGTACTCTCCGAGCCATCCCGAGTTCGAGAAGAGCGCGTGCAGCCGTCCCTCGACAGCTACGCTCCGGTA
>PMCG01000382.1:5984-6259 GCA_003155335.1 Acidobacteriota bacterium | reverse complement strand
GAGGGCGCCCTCTCGTCCGCGTTCGTGCCCACGTACGCGCAGACACTCAAGGGCGAAGGACGCGCCGAGGCGCAACGCCTCGCGTCCCGCATGATGAGCCTGGTGATAGTCGTGCTTCTGGGCATCGTGGCCTTGGGGCTTGTGCTCACGACGTACATCGTCCGTTTGCTGTCTCCGGGCTTCGAGGCAGTGCCGGGAAAGACGGACCTGGCCGTGCTTCTGACGCGAGTGATGCTGCCGTTCCTGCCGCTCGTGTCGCTGGCAGCGGTGGCGAT
>PMCG01000382.1:0-5908 GCA_003155335.1 Acidobacteriota bacterium | reverse complement strand
GGGCCCCGGCCGATCCGCGCATCCGGCAGATACTCTGGCTGATGGCACCCGCGACGATCGGGCTGGCTGCCGTGCAGCTCAACATCTTCATCGGCTCAAGCCTCGCTTCACATGAGCAGGGAGCGCAGTTCTGGCTGCAGAACGCGTTCCGCATCCTCTATCTGCCGATCGGCCTGTTCGGCGTCGCGATCGGCACCCTCTCGGCGACGGGTTCGGCGCTGCGTGTCGCCACAGGGGACATCGAGGGGCTGCGACGGAGCATGCGCGAGGCACTGCGCTTGCTGGCATTCTTGACGACACCGGCCACGGCGGGCCTGATCGTGCTGGCGCAGCCGATCGTGCGGCTGCTGTTCGAGCACGGGCGTTATCGTCCTGCGGACACCCACGCCACGGCATTGGCGTTGA
The DNA here is from genome assembly GCA_003155335.1 of Acidobacteriota bacterium. Taxonomy (GTDB): domain Bacteria; phylum Acidobacteriota; class Vicinamibacteria; order Fen-336; family Fen-336; genus FEN-336. The sequence goes on along the minus strand of PMCG01000382.1, from coordinate 5,503 downwards.
TGTACTACTCGCTGGGCCTGGTCGCGTACACGGCAGTCAAGGTGCTGGCGCCGGCGTTCTACAGCCTGGGCAGCGCGCGCGTGCCGCTGATCGGCAGCGTGACAGCGGTGGCCACGAGCGTCACGCTGATGTACGCCACCTACGCGTGGGGCGGCTACTGCGTCGTGGCGCTCGGGACCACAGCAGGCGCGTTTGTGAACGTGGCCATCCTGCTGCTTGTGTACGAGCGGCGCATCGGTGGGTTGAGGGGGCAGGGCCTGGCGCGCGATATGGCGTCCATGGCAGCGGCGTCGCTGCTGATGGGGATCTGCTGCTGGGCCGCGCTGCGTGGCATCGAGCGGCTGTGCGGCGTGCGCGGGTTCGGTGCCCAACTGGCCACTGGTCTGGCGCCGGTGCTGCTGGGGATTGTGGTCTATCTCGCGCTCGCGAAGTGGTGGCGCATTGCCGAGGCCGACTCGGTCTTGGCCCTTCTTGACCGGCGGGCCGGTCGGAGCGCTTGAGGACGGGTGCCGTGTGAGCGGCAACATCGCAGCGGAGTATCTCGACCATCTGCGAGTCGAGCGCGGATTGGCGCTGAACACGCTGATGGCCTATGAGCGGGACCTCGCGCGACTGACGCGCTTCTCGGCCGCCAAGCGGCGCGACGTCCTCCGACTGAAGCAGGCCGACCTGACCGAGTTCATTTCCGGCCTCCGCGAAGAGGGTCTTGGCCCGCGCTCGGCNNCGCATCGAGGCCGACCCGATGGAGAACCTGCGCGCGCCCCGGGCGTTTCGCGCCCTGCCTCACTTTCTGACGCCGACGCAGGTGGAGGCGTTGTTGGCCGCGCCGGACACGAGCACGCCGTTGGGGATGCGCGACCGCGCGATCCTGGAGGTGATGTACGCGACCGGGTTGCGTGCCTCGGAGGTGATCTCTCTGGCTGCCGAGGACATAGACATCGAGGTCGGGCTCTTGAGCTGTGTCGGCAAGGGCAACAAGGAACGGCTGGTACCTGTGGGGCGCGAGGCGCGTAAGTGGATCGTGCGCTATCGCGACGACGCGCGTCCCAAGCTGCTGCGGCACTTGTCGACGCGGACGCTATTCCTGAACCATCACGGGCGCCGGCTGTCGCGCATGGGCCTGTGGTGCATCGTTCGGCGGCAGGCCCTCGTGGCCGGCGTGGCGCGAGGGCTGACGCCGCACGTGCTGCGCCACTCGTTCGCNNGCCGACATCTCCACCACCCAGATCTACACTCACGTCACGCGAGAACGGCTGCGCCGGATATACGATCAGTTCCACCCGCGCGCCTGAGCGACGCCGGGGCCTCACGCTCGATCTTGAATTCCCTGGGGCACCGTGCTAACTTTCGATCCATGGAGGGCGGCCTCGACGTTCTCAGGATCCCTCCGGCAAGCCTCGAGCCTACGACGATTCCTGCGTGTTTGTGTTGCGCGTTTGCACCGCGATGGAGGTGCCTATGCAGATTCCGGTCCGTTTGAACGACGAGCTCCTCATGCAGAACGAGGAGTATCGTCGTCTGAGCGAGCAGCATCACCAGTACGAGGCACGTCTGACGGCGCTCGTCGACAAGCCATTGCTCACCGATGAGGAGCAAATGGAAGAGATGACGCTCAAAAAGAAGAAGCTGCACCTCAAGGACCGGATGGAAGGGATCGCCCGGCAGATTCGCAGCGCGCCGGGGCTCTAGGGGACGCAAGAGACGCGCCGTTCCCGGCCGCGCGACGGGCGCAGCCGGCGAGTGGTCCGGCGCATGGACATGGCATGCCGATTGCGCGTGAAGGCTGGCCGTACATCCTGATTCTGCTGGCGCTGGGCGGCCTGCTGGGGCTGCGCTGGCTGTGGCTCGGGGCCGTGGTCGCGTCGCTGGGCTTGTTCACGGTTTTCTTCTTCCGCGATCCCGAGCGGGTGATCCCGGTGGGGGACGGGCTGGTGGTCTCGCCAGCGGACGGCAAGGTCGTCCAGGTCATACCGGCGACAGCGGACGGACCGCTGGGCAGTGGCGCGACGCAGGTCTCGATCTTCCTCTCGATCTTCGACGTGCACGTCAATCGCGCGCCCGTCGCGGGGCGCATCGAGGCCGTCAGCTACAACAAGGGGGATTTCCTGCCGGCCTTCAACGACAAGGCATCGCTGCGCAACGAGCAGAACTGCGTCACGATCTCTGGGGCCGCGGGCCGAGTTGCCTTCAAGCAGATCGCGGGACTGATCGCGCGCCGCATCGTGTTCCGCAAGCGACAGGGCGACGAGGTCGGCCGCGGCGAGCGCGTGGGACTGATCAAGTTCGGGAGTCGCGTCGACGTCTTCTTGCCGGCGGGCACTCAGCTGCGCGTGAAGGTGGGAGACCGGGTCAGTGGCGGGTCGGACGTCCTGGGCGTGTTGTCGGGAGGCGGCCGCTAGGCGGCTGCAGCAGGACGTGGCAGAAGGCACGACGCGCAGGATGCCGGAACGTTTCAAGCGCGGCGCCGCGATCCTGCCCAGCATTCTTACCACGGGCAACCTGTTCTTCGGCTTCTGGGCGATCGTACGGACGATCCACAAGGACTACGCCGGTGCGGCGGATTGGATCATCCTGGCCGTGCTGCTCGACATCTTCGACGGCCGCATCGCGCGCATGACCGGAACCGCCAGCGAGTTCGGTGGCGAGCTCGATAGCCTTGCGGACGCGATCTCCTTCGGCGTGGCCCCGGCGGTGCTCGTGTACTGCTGGGGAATGCAGTTGCTGCCACGAGCCGGGTGGCTGGTCGCGTTCTTCTTCGTCGTCGGCGGGGTGATGCGCCTGGCGCGCTTCAACGTGCAGCGCCACGCGGTGGACGGGCGCTACTTCGTGGGTCTGCCGATTCCCGCAGCGGCAGGCCAGGTGACCGCGATCGTGCTCTTCACGCCGGAACCGGTGACGCAGCGTCCGGCCGCGATGCTCGTCGGTGCGGGTGTCCTGCTGCTGGCCGTGCTGATGGTCAGCGCGTTGCGTTATCCGTCTTTCAAGAAAGTCGATCTCAGGAGCCGACGCCGGTCCGTCGTCGTGCTCGGGATCGCTGCGGTCTTCCTGCTGGTGGCATGGCGCCCCACCTGGGCCCTGCCCGCGATGGCCACCGCATATGCGCTTTCGGGCCCTTTCGCATATCTTCTGACAGCGGTGCGACGACACAGCGGCAGGGCTGCGCCGCCGTCGACCGCCGCGAGCGTTGGGACCTGAGCAGGCGAGCGCTGAGAGCATGGGCGTCAACCTCGGACGGGACGAGCTGGAACGCTTGGTGCGAGCCTCACTCGATGAGGATATCGGGCGGTGCGACCTCACGAGCGAGGCGGTCGTGCCTCAGGATGCCCGTGCGCGGGGCGTGTTCGTCGCCAAACAGGAGCTGGTGCTGGCCGGGTCGGAGGTCGCGCTGACCGCATTTCGGCTGATGGATCCGGAGGTCGAGTGGGAGAGCGCAGTCAACGACGGTGCCATGACGTCGGCGGGGCAGTTGATCGCCGTCGTGCGGGGACGTGCCCGGCCGATGCTCGCCGCCGAGCGCGTGGCACTGAACTTCCTCCAGCGTGTGACTGCCGTTGCGACGCTCACGCGGCGCTTCGTCGCTGCAATCGCGGGCACGGGAGTGCGGGTGCGCGACACCCGTAAGACCACGCCGCTACTACGCGCACTCGAAAAGTACGCCGTGGAGCTGGGCGGGGGATTGCCCCACCGCTCGGGCTTGGACTCGGGAGTGCTGGTAAAAGAGAACCACGTGCGCCTGGCTGGCTCGGTGCTGATCGCAACGCGGCGCGCGTGTGCGGCGGCGGAGGGGCACCTGGTCGAAGTCGAGGTCGAGCATCTCGACCAGATCGAGGAAGCGTTGGGCGCCGGCGCGGGCATGATCCTGCTCGACAACTTCGAACCCGAAGAGGTGCGTCGGGCCGTACGTCTAGTCGCCGGCCGCGTGCCGGTAGAGGTATCGGGCGGCGTGCGTCTGGACAACGTGCGTGCCTACGCGGAAGCCGGCCCGAACTTCATCGCCGTCGGAGCGCTCACGCACTCGGCTCCGGGCGCCGACATCTCGCTCGAGATCGAGCCGGAGGGATGAGCGGCGACACGGGCGCGGGCCTGCGGCGCTTGTTGCTCCGACGTGGAGTGGCGTGGCCGGCGCCGATACACGATTTCCAGGCGATCGACTCGACGAGCCTCTGGTTGAAGGCGGCTGCGCGCGCAGGCGCTGTGCCGTGGACGGTGGCGCTGGCGCGCGAGCAGACCGCTGGCCGCGGGCGGCACGGACGCGAGTGGATCTCGCCCCGGGGTGGGCTCTATCTGTCGTTGCTGATCGAGCGGCCGCAGCGAGTNNTGGCCGGACACGGACTCGACGCTCGGTTGAAGTGGCCGAACGACGTGCGCGTGGGAGGCCGGAAGATCGCGGGTCTGCTGGTCGAGGCCGTGACGCGGCCAGGCGTCTCGATGTTCGTGCTGGGGGTGGGTGTGAACGTGGCTTGGTCCGAGGCGGCTCTCCCCGAGTCGATGCAAGGGAGCGTAACCGCGCTGGAAACGGAGGGAGTGGACGCCTGCGACGTTCTGGGCCTGGCCGCGGCAGTGCTGACGGAATTGACGGTCTGCTATGATGCCCTCGCGCGGCAGGGGACTGGCGTGATCGTGGAACAGTGGCGCAAATTGAGCGAGCCCTGGTGGGGGCGTCCGGTCGAAATGCGCGCGGGCGGAAGGCGCATTCGGGGCATAGCCGTGGACGTGGCGGAGGATGGGGCGCTCGTGATCGAGCAAGGGGATGCGGGCCGCTGCGCGTTATACGCGGGCGAGGTGGAGGAGCTGCGGCCGAAGTCCGGAGCGAACGAAATCGATGCCCGCTCCTAGACGGCTGCTAGCGATCGACGTCGGCAACACGAACACCGTCATCGGCCTGTTCGAGGGCAGCGAGTTGCGCGGACACTGGCGACTCACGACTCGGCGGGATCAGACAGAGGACGAGTACGGGATTCTCGTGCGCAGCCTCTTCACTGAAGCGGGCGTGCCGGAGACAAGCGTCACGGCCGCGGCGATCGCCAGCGTGGTTCCGCCGATGACGCCGATCGTGCAGCAGTGGTGCCGAAAGCATCTGGCCTGCGAGGCGTTGGTCGTGGAGCCGGGCGTTCGCACCGGCGTGGCTGTGCAGTACGACCCTCCGACCGACGTCGGGGCGGATCGCATCGTGAATGCAGCGGCAGCCTATGCGGCGCATGGGGGCCCAGTCGTCGTGGTGGATTTCGGGACAGCGACCACGCTCGACGTGGTCACGCGTCACGGAGAGTACATCGGCGGGGTGATTTGTCCCGGCGTGGGAATCAGCGCCGATGCGCTCTTTCAGCGCGCGGCACGCCTGCCGCGGGTGGAGATCAGGAACCCTGGGCGCGCGATCGGGCGCTCCACCGTTGCCTCGATGCAAGCCGGCCTCTATTTCGGGTATGCGGCCATGGTGGAAGGCTTGCTCGCTCGCATCGTGGCGGAGTTGAACGAGCCTGCACACGTCGTGGGCACGGGTGGG
>PMCG01000201.1:1743-5460 GCA_003155335.1 Acidobacteriota bacterium | reverse complement strand
ACGCTGAAGATGGACCTCCAGATCTACTTCATTGCACTGTTCGCCGTGCTCACCATCTTCTCGACCCTGGAGTTCTATGCCGAGCAGGACGTGGCCAACACGACCTTCACGTCCATTCCGGCCTCAATGTGGTGGTGCATCGTCACGATCACGACGACAGGGTATGGCGACATGGTGCCCGCCACCGTGGTCGGCCGCATCATTGCCGGCGCGGCGATGCTGGCGGGACTGGCGCTCTTCAGCCTGCTGATGAACGTGGTCGGCAAGACCATGCTCGCGTCCTTGTTCGGTAGTCACGAGGTCGGGGCCGACGTCGATGCCACTGGCAAGACCAAGTCCGCTGTCGGAGAGCACGAAGGGCACGGCGTGGTCGGTTCGCTCTGCGCGTGCGGAGCGACTATCGAGCCGCGTTGGAGACTGTGCCCCTACTGCGGAAAGCCACTCCCGCACCCGACGGGTACCGACAATCCGTAGCGACGCTGGCAGGCCCTGCGGGGCGTCCGCTCGCGCGTCCCTCAAGGCAGGCCGGTGCTGGCCCAGCGATCGAGCAGCGTGAAGAGCAGCGGGGTCAACGCGACGCAGTGCTGTGCGCAGCCGTCGCGCATCTGTTCTTCGGTCTGCACATAGGGCTGGCCTGAGTGCAGTTCTTGAACGCCGTGCCGACACAGCGTCTGCACGTCCTCGGGCCGCAGCTCCAGGTGAAACTGCAGGCCGATCAGGCGCCCGTCGCGCGACGTGAACCCCTGCTGACGGCAAGCCTGACTGGACGCGACCGGGAGAGCGCCGTTCGGCAGATCGAACGTGTCGCCGTGCCAATGGAACACGAGGCTGGTCTGAGGGACATGGGAAAACGCGGGCAGGGCCCGGGCGGCCTCCTGCCATTCGATGGCGTGCCAGCCGATTTCCTTGTGCGCGTTGCGCCGTACGGCAGCGCCCAGCGCGTCCGCGAGCAACTGCGCGCCGAGACAGATGCCGAGGACAGGGGCGCCGGAGCGGGCGCTCTCGGCAATAAGGTGCTTCTCAGCGGTGAGCCATGGGTAGATGTCTTCGTCGGCAACGCCCATCGGTCCGCCCATGACGACCAAAGCCTGCGGCACCGCTCTCGCGCGGAGCGAGTCGGAGTGGTCGACGCGCACCGTATCGAGGTCGTGGCCCCTGGCCTCTGCCCAATCGCGGATCGCGCCGGGTGCTTCGAAAGCGACGTGCTGGAGCAGGGTGACGCGCATGGGTGAATGGCTCAGTCTTGGTGAGGGCCGCAGCCAGCCTCCGATAGCGCCGTCGCTGGCACGCCGAAACGGTCGGCCAGCTCGCGCGCGAGATCCAGTGTGCGGCCGCAAGGTCGCGTCGCCTCGTGCTGCGCGTCGGCGCGCTCGAAAGCCGCCAGCAGTGACGCCTGGTCAGCTGGCGCGAGGGCGAGATCAGCCCTCGCGAAGAGCACGAGGTCTTCCCGGCGTATGTGTCCGCGCAGCAGATTGACGTAGGCCTCCGCGTTGCGAGCGAATTCCTTGGCGGCACTCGCGTCGCCGGCGGCGGCCGCATCGCGCGCCATCACCATCTTTCGGATGAGCGCGCGCCCCTCCTCATGGTCGGCGATCATCACGCCGATCGGGCCGCCGTCGCGCTGCCAACCCCTAGCGACGAGCTGCTCGAACAGCAGGCGCTCTTCCTTGACGTGGTGGCGGGCGTCGGCGAAGGCCTGCAGGAACTCGATGGCCTGCGCGGCACTGGCCGTGTCGAGTTGCCCGCCCTGCTCGGCCTGCTGAGCGATGCGCATCAGGCACTCCAGCACTACCTCGATGGCTCTATGCTCCGTCTTGAGGATCTCCGTGGGCGTCATCAACGATCTCCTGCTAGAAACGAGAACGCCCGGAGCCTAGGCCCCGGGCGTTCGCAGTGGAAGTGAACGCGTCCTAGATGCGGGTCACGTTGGTCGCGCGAGGTCCTTTGGGGCTGTCGGCAACCTCGAAGCGGACCTTGTCACCCTCGCTGAGGGTGCGGAACCCCTCCAAGCGGATCTCTGTGTGGTGGACGAACACGTCCGGGCCNNAATCCCTTGGAATCGTTGAACCACTTCACAGTACCTTCGATCATGAACGTGCAGGCCTCCTAGAGCCCGTGCCTAGCAGCTACGTCACCTGCGCGTCCACGTACGAAAGCCGCCCACCGTGGGCGGCTCCTGCTAGAACGCCAGAGCAACGTCAACTAGTGCCAAGAAAAGTCTGGCATCGAGGCCAGGCGAAGTCAAGCCAATGCATGCGCTGCGGACGATGCGCGGCGCGCGGTGCGACCAGCCGGTGCGCTAGTAGAGATAGGCAGCGCCAGCGTCGGCGCGCGAGTTGTCGGCCTGGTTGCCGCCAATGGCGGTGGCGGCGCTGGCCTCGCTCGGCGCACCGACGGCCAGGGTGTCTCCTTTGGCCGAAAGCGCCACAGCGTAGCCGAAGCGGTCCCCTGCGTCCGTGTTGCTGGCCTTGACGTAGGCCTGCTGTGTCCAGNNGCGCTGTTGTCGAGGAAGTTTCCGCCGATCGCCAGGGCATTGCTGCTCTCGCCGGGAGCGCCGACCGCGAGCGTGTCACCGGCGCCGTTCAGCGCCAGCGCTGAGCCGAACTGGTCGCCGCTATCTGGGTTCGAGGCTTTGATGTACGTCGTCTGCAACCACGTCGCGCCACTCTGGGCAAAGACGTAGACCGCGCCCGATAGCGGCCGACCATCCGTGTTCTGGTCGCCGCCGATGCCGCCCGATGTGCCGTCCTCTCGGGGCGCCGCGACGGCGAAGGTTCCGCCGTCGCCGGAGATGGCCACGCGCCAGCCGAACCAGTTGCCAGCGCCGTTCGTGGAAGCCTTGGCGTACACCTGCCCGGACCAGGACGTGCCGCTGCGGCTGAAGAGGTAGGCGGCGCCCGCTTTACGCACGCCGTCGTCCGCCTGGTCGCCATCGACGCCGGTCGCTCCACTGTCCTCCCCGGGCGCGCCGACCAGGAGCGCGTTGCCGTTGCCCGAGAGCGCGACGCAATAGCCGAACCAGTCGTGGGGGTCCTTGTTGGCGGCCTTGATGTAGGCTTGTTGGCTCCATGCCGTGCCATCGCGGACAAAGACGTATGCGGCCCCGGAGTCGGTGCCGCTGTTGCTCCCCTGATTCCCGTTGATCCCTCTCGCACTGCCGTCCTCATACGGCGCGCCGACCGCGACGGTGTTGCCGTCAGCGGCGGCAGCCACGGAAATTCCGAACTCGTCTCCTGCGTCCGCGTTCGATGCCTTCAGGTAGGCTTGCTGGGTCCAGGCGTCGCCGCTGCGCACGAAGACATAGGCTGCGCCGGCATTGGCGAGCGAGTTGTTGTGTTGGTTGCCGTTGATCCCGCTTGAGCCGCCATTTTCGTCGGGCGCTCCCACGACCAGCGTGTTGCCGTCTGAGCTGAGCGCGAGAGCAGCCCCAAAGCCGTCTCCCGGCTCGGTGGCGTCGCCTTGCACTCGCGCCTGAAAGCGCCAGCTGCCATTCTTACGGAGGAAGACGGACACCGCCCCGCTGATCGCGCCCGTGCCGACGGCGCCGACGGCCACCGTGTTGCCATCGCCGCTCACGGCTGTCGCGCTGCCGAGGGACTGCCGCGTCGCCGTGTCGGAGGCCTTGAGGTAGCCAATCGCGCCGGCTGACTGCCCGCGTACGCCGACGCTCGCCGAGCGCGTGCAGCCCGCGGTATTGCAGGCCTCGAGCGCGTACTG
>PMCG01000201.1:0-1723 GCA_003155335.1 Acidobacteriota bacterium | reverse complement strand
CGGACCAGGAGAACTGCAGCGTCTTGAGGCTGACGGACACTGCCAAGCTGGGCGCCGCTGGCGCGGTCACGGCCGGCTTCTCGACGCTGCCGCAGCCGGTCACGCTGGCGACCGTGACGAGTAGGAGTGCGAGCATCTTGCATGACTGCGGCACCTAAGAACCTCCTTGGCGTTGGGCTATGACGCCATCAGATTCTAGCCCCTATCGCCGTCCGAGGTNNGGGGCGACGCTCCCGCGGAAGAGGGCATCCAGGCCGCGACGGCCGTGGCTCGCGAGTACTATCAGCTCGGCGTGGCTGCGCTCGGCAGCGGCGACGATCTCGGGCACAGGGTCGCCACGCACGAGCTGGCCGTTGACGCGCGCGCCGTCGGCGCGGCACTGTGAGCTGGCCGCATCCAGGTATGCGCGGCCATCTTGCTCTGCCAGGTCCAGCACCGCGCGCATCGTGGCTGGCAGGCCGCGGCCGGTCAGGGCGCGGTCTGCTGACAAGGTCGCGAGGGTGGGGATGACCAGCAGCAGACTCAGCTGGGCGTCGAATCCGCGTGCCAGGCGCAGCGCCATCGGCAGCGCCGGCTCATGCGCGGCCGTGCCGTCGAGCGGTACGAGAATGTGCCTGGGCTCGAACTCCGCTGGGGCCCCGTCGGGCTGAGGATGGATCAGCAGCACGCAGCACCGGCCTCGCTTCAGGGTCTGCTGGGCGATGGAGCCGAAGAGCAGATCGCGCAGACCGCCGCGGCCGTGAGAGCACATCAGGATCAACGTGGCCTGGATCTCGTCGGCGTGCTCGACGATGCTGCGCGCGACGTCCCCCTGCTGCTCCTCGTGCACGTGGCAGGTCACCTGTGCCCCGGCGGCGCGCAGGCGTGCGGCGACGGACTCGAGATAGCTCGCCGCCTCTGGCACGGCCGCGAGGTGCCGCTCGCCGTGGATCGTCGTCGGCACGTTCTTCTCGATGACGTGCACGAGCGCGAAGGACGCGTGCAAGCGACGGGCAAAGGCCTCGGCCGCTGGCAGCACAGACTCGGCCAGGCGCGAGCCGTCGAGGGGGACCAGGATCGTGAACGTCTCCGGGGTCGTGCTCATGGTGCGCCTCCCAGGAACGTCTGGTAGAGCAGAAACACGTTGAGTCCGATGATCAACGCTGCCGTGGCGCTGGCGGCGACGGTGGTCAGCCGCCGGTTCGCGAGCACGCCCATGATGTCGCGCCGGCTCGTGAACATCACCAGCGGCACCAGAGCGAACGGGATGCCGAAGCTCAACACCACCTGGCTCATGACCAAAGTGTGCGTGGGATCGAACCCGAGCGCCACGACGACGAGGGATGGCAGCATCGTCACTGCGCGGCGGATCCAGATCGGGATCTCCAGGCGCACGAAACCCTGCATGACCACTTGGCCGGAGAGCGTGCCCACAGTGGACGAAGACAGCCCCGACGCCAGGAGCGACACGCCAAAGACCCAGCTCGATGCCCGGCCGAGCAAGGGCGTCAGCGTCTGGTGCGCGGCCTCGATCGACGCCACGTTCGCGAGCCCATGCTGGAAGAAGGTGGCAGCGGCCATGATCAGCATCGCCGCGTTGACAAAGCCGGCCAGGCCCATGGCGATGACGACGTCGACGAGCTCGAAACGCAGCAACCGTCGCAGCATCCCTGGGTCGCGCGTGACGATGCGGCCCTGTGTCAGCGCCGAGTGCAGGTAGATCACGTGCGGCATCACCGTCGCG
>PMCG01000324.1 GCA_003155335.1 Acidobacteriota bacterium | reverse complement strand
CTGGCGTGGCGTCCGGCACAGCCCGCCGGCTTCCTCCTGTAGCGAGACCCGGGAGACTCGACCAGGCGAGCACCAACAGGCCGATCGCGGCGAAGGCGAGCAGCGCGACGACGCTGCGCCGTCTCATGGGCGGCCTCCCACGGTGTTGGCAGTGAGCGCCAGCTTCACCCGCTCGTCACGCTCGTCGCGCGCGAACGCTACGTTCTTCAGCGCAAGACCAGCATCCGGGCGGGCCAGCTGAGATGAGAGAGCGACCACGTTTGAGAAGTCGCCTTGGACGCCGACCTTTACCTCGGCAAACGCTGGTGCAGGCGCGGTCGTGATCTCGAGGTGCAAGTCCGAGAGTGGCAGGCCGGACAGCCGCTCGAGAACGTGACGGCGCACGGCCGGGAGTGTGTGGGAACAGGCGCCCGCGAGCAGCNNTAGACCGCTGCGGCCAGGATCAGCAGCACCAGGGTCAGACGCGCAGCGTTCACGAGCCCTCCTCTGGGCGATAGCGGGCGCGCAGCGTGACCTTCATCTCCCCGGTGCGGTTCTCGCTTCCGAAGGCGAGATCGCCGAAGAGGCCCGAGCGTTCCACGCGTGCGACGAAATCGTCATAGGTCTCGGGCGTGCGCGCGAGCAGGGTGAGCTCTAGCTCGACGGCCTCGTGCCCGTATGTCAACGTCAGCGCCTCGAGCCGCGCCCCGGCGGGGACCGTGGGTTCGAGGTCGGCCAGGATGCGTGGTGGCGGCGACGCGAGCGTTTGGACCGCCTGGCGTGCCAGCGGGTCGGTGCGGTCGTGCCGCCTGTCTTCCAGTTCGCGCAGCCGTTTCTCTTCCTCTCCGGCGCTTGCGCGGAACTGCTGCACGGCCGCGCGGACGGTCTCCAGGTCCCGTCTGGCCGATGAGGCCGCAAGCGCCGACCAACCCAGCGCTGTCAGACCGAACGCGAGCAGCAGCAGGTCGACCAAGCGCGGACGGCCGATGTGGCGACGCGTCGAGAAGTCGGCCGTCATCGCAGCACTCCGCCGAGCCAGGCGATCTCGGCAGGCTCCATCCCGCTGGGTGGCTGCGCCAGATCCCACGCGAGGAGCGCCTCGCGCCCGTTTGCGCGCGCGTGGTCAGCGAGGGCGCAAGCACCGGCGCCGGCGAGGCGCACGGCCGCGAAGCTCGTCTGGCCGTCGGTCTGGGCGGCGCGCTCGATCTCTGCTGCGAGCCACGCGAGGTCGTCGCGAGAGACCGTGCGCAGACGGGTGCGGAAGGTTGCGAGACCGGTGTGCTCCCAGCGCGCGAGTGAGACAGCCGCCTCGCCCAAAACGACGTCCAGCGCGCGGGCCGGCAGAGGGCGCGCGAGTAGGCCGGCAAAGGCCACGAGTGGAGCCAACTCCACTCGCCGTGGTTTGCAGCCGGCCGCCTCGACGATCGCCTCGTACTCGGCGACCACACTGCGGCGCGCGGCAGCTGCGAGCACGCGGCCGGGCGGGACGGGTATCGTCCCGACGACGGCCTCGCTCGCGGCATAGGGCAGCGCGTTGGCCAGACGGAAGCGCAGGCTATCTGGTGTCGTGTCCCCTGCGGGCGGATCGAACAGCACCGGGCGGGCGATGCCCGCGGGTAGGATCAGATCGGCACGTTGGCCTTCGGCCAGGCCGAGCTGCGCGCACACCGCGTGCACGGCGTCGCGGACCTCGGCCGGCCGCAGGAGGTTGCGCTCGTGCGGAGAGGGCTTGAGTGCTCCCGGGGGCAGGGTCTCACGGGCCGCTCCCACGAGCCGGGCCTGTGCGAGTCCCCGGCGGACAAGGACGCCCCATACTCGACCCACGTCGAATGCGACCACGAATCTCGGTCGGCCCCAGCGCACGCCCTATTCTAACCGCGCACGCGGCACCTCGTGCCAGCGCAACGCACTGGCCCCCGCGCACCGATAGTGGCCCCCTCAGCTGACCGCTCACGAACGCGTCATTCTCGAGAAAACGCCAGGAAGTCGGCTGGCGGCCGGTCCGCAAGGGCACGTAGCAGTTGACAACGCGCCGACACGTCGGAAAATGGCTGCGTGGGGAGCATCCCGGCGTTCCTCGATGTGACCGCCGACGTCGTCGCTGCGTTGCGGCGGCGCGGGGGTCTGGCCATGGTCTTCATCGATCTGGCAGATCTGGAGCGCGTTGAGCGCAGCTTTGGGCCCGCGGCCTATGACGCTGTGCGCGCCCAAATCGACCCCTTGATGGCAGAGGTGCGCGAACGCGTGCGACCCGATGACATCCTGGCCTGCGACGGCCGCGAGGGCGACCGTTTCTTCCTGTTCCTGACCGGAGAGCGTCCGAGCGGTTTCTCAGCGGACGAGATGCGACGGCTGGCCGACCGTATCGACGACCTGGTGGCGCCTCGGGTGGCGCGCCTGACTCTGGCCTTCTCGCGTGAACGCACCGCTGTGCACGTCGGTTATGCGTTCGTCATCTTCAGCCCGCTGGCGAATCCCGTGCGACAGCTCCAGCGACTGATCGACGAGGCACGCCAGTCGGCGGCATTCAGGCGGGCGCTACGCGAGAACAAGCAGCGCGAGGACCTGATCGAGATCATTCATAATCGGCGCATCTGGACCGCGTTCCAGCCGATCGTAGAGATCCAGGCGCGCAAGGTGATGGGCCACGAGGCACTCGCGCGGGGTCCGCGGGGCACAGATCTGGAACCGCCGATGAGCCTCTTCGCGACGGCCGCGCGGCATGGCCTGCTTGAGGAGCTCGAGCGGTCCTGCCGGTGTCAGACCTTTCAGGACTGGGACGTCTTCGGCGGCGTGGGCCGGCTGTTCATCAACACCGTGCCGGCCACGGTGCGCGACCCGAGTTTCATGGGAC
>PMCG01000169.1 GCA_003155335.1 Acidobacteriota bacterium | reverse complement strand
GTTCCGCTCACTCGAGCCACTGGCGCAGGAGCGCTGCTCGTAGGTGCGGCGGCACTTATTTGCGCCGCCGGTGCAACAGCAGCAGCCGGCTCGCTCGGGCCGCCGCGCGCCGCCGCGCGGTCGAACTCTACTGCCAGCCTGTTCTCCCTCGCAAAGATGTGGTACGGGGAGAGACTGGCGAGCCGGATCTCGATCCTGGTCAGGCTATGTCCATCCGCGCGAGCCAGGCTCGTCACGCGCACCGACTCGACCTCCGGCGAGGCCACGCTTATCTTGGCCGGAACCTTGGTCGCATCGGTCTCGGGGATGTCCATGACCAAAGTCAGCGGATCGGGGCTGTAGTACGTGTAGGTCAGTGGCCCGCTGGCCTCGACAGTCAGCCGAGTGGTGCGGTCGGTTGTCTCCGGTCGGATCTCGGTCAGGACTGTCTGGTTCCGGTTCTCTGTAGCACCAGCGCTCCCGGCGGCCCAAAGGCCGACGGCGGTCGCCAGGGCGACCCCTACGCGGTTGCCTCTCATTGCGTCGCCTCCTCGGACGGATTCAGATACTTCTTGACATCGCGCGTCTTCACCGGGTTCAACGGATCGCTGACCTCCTGCCTGAACGTCGCGGTCGTCGCGTCAATCGCGACCAGCTGTCCGTCGTAGAAGCGCTGGTTGTTCTTCACCCAAATAGACTTCCCATTCGGCGCGGCGAAAAAGGCGATGTAGCCCTCGACGCTCTTGACGATCCCTTGCAGCGACAGCTCGCTGATCAGCAGCCCCTCGACCCCCTGCTTGCGCTTGGCCTCGTCCTCCCGCGCGGCGCCGCCGCGACGGACGAGACTCATGAAGGGATCGCGCCTGCCACCGGCGTTGTAGCGGTACCCGCCGGGGGGCGGGGCCAGCTCGCGCAGACCTTCGTCCAGGGCGGCTGCGGCAACCGCGGGCGAGGCTACGGGGCTGGCCGCTGAGCTAGGCGCCTGCGCCCAGGCGACCCCACCCGCCACCCCCGCCAGGCCGAACGCCAGCAGTATCTTGAGATGGAGCGTTGGGCTTCTCATTGGGCCGCCTTCCCTATCGGCTGTCGCTTCTTACCGGTCTTGTCATCGACCAGTGCAGCGGCCGCCGCCTCGACGTAGACGTACGTCGTCGCTGTGCACTGTGCCGTGATCGAGAGCGATGGCGTCTGATCCGCCTTCGCCGCGATCTTCAGCCCAGCCGCGTTCACGACTCGAGTCAGCCGGCTCATGCGGTCAAAGAACGACGCGAGGTTGTGGTAGGTGCCATCCACTTCCAAGTTGATCGGGAACTCCTGGTAGAAATCCCGCGATACCATCGAGCCCGGATTGAACTGCTTGATACGAAGTTGCGACTCTGCGGCAAGGTTCTGGAGCTTTCGAACGAGGTCGGGCGTCTCCTTCTCGGGCGGCAGGATGCGCTTGAGCGTCTCGAGCTTCATCTCCAGCACGCTGACTTCCCGCTGGAAATCCGGCAGCTTGGCCGTTATGACCTCGAGCTGCCCAATGTCCTTCTTCAGGGTTTCCAGCTGGCTCGTCTTCTTCTCTGCCTCTTCGACCATATCTTTGTAGACGAAGTAGTAGAACCCGCCCAATACCACCACGCCCAGACCGATAGAGATGCCAAGTTGGGCGAGTAGCGGTAGCTTGCTGACGCTGCTGTCGGCCATCGTGTTCTCCCTCGCCCTCTAACCCTTCGTGCCCTTGGCGGGACTCAGCGCCGGAGCAGCAGCAGCAGCCCTCTCCGCCGCTTCGCGCGCAGCGGTTGCCGGATTCCTGAACTGAGCCGTGACCGTGAACTCGATGGCTGGACTGCTCCCCACGGTCGACTCCGTGGCAGTGCCCATGTCCACCTGGGGAAACCACCCGGCGCGCTGGAGATTGCTGACAAAATCGGCCACGGCGATCAGGCCGCTGCTCATGCCGGTGATCTTTAGCTGGTTTCCAGTCTGCTCGAGTGTCTTGAGCCAGACGAAGTCCGGCAGCGCCTTTGAGATCTCATCCAGCAGGTGAACCGGATCGGATTGCTCGAGCCGCAAGCGCTCAATCAGATCGACTTTCATCTGGAAGACCTTCCGTTTGGCCTCCAGCGCATCGACCTGGGCCTTGACAGCCTGGAGCTGCCTCTGGCGCTCCTGAGCCTTGGCGATCTCCGAGTCCAGCCGAGAGATCTCGCTCTTCTTGCTGATGTAGCCCATCGCTGAGATCAGCAGTGCCCCACCCACGCACACCATCAGCAGGAAATAGAACTGGAATGCTCCCGGGGCTGCTGACGCGGCCTTGCGTTTTTGGGCCGGCTTGTCCGGCGCTATGAGGTTGATGCGGATCATCGGTCGCTCGCCCTCCGGACGGCCAACCCCACCGCGATGGCGGCAGAGGGTGCGACCTCGTTGATGTAGTCGGGGTCGAAATCCCTGGGGTTGTACGTCACGTTATTGAAGGGATTGAGGAACTCCACGCCCGCCTCGAAGCGGTCACCGAGCAGCTCGCGCAGACCTGGCACAACGGACGCTCCACCCGAGAGGAAGACCCGATCGATGCGATCCTCCGAGCTCGTCGCCTTGAAGAAGTCGAATGTCTTCTGTATCTCCAGCGCGATGTTCTCGGAGACCGCCTGCAGGATCGGCTGCACGGTCTCGTGGGGTGCGCCTTCGCCGCCGCGCTTCATCGTTTCCGCCTGGTCGAACGAGACGTTCAGCTCCTTTTGAATCGCATCCGTGTACTGATTCCCGCCGACCGCGATGTCGCGGTTGAAGATCGAAGTCGCGCCACGCAGAATATTGATGTTCATCACCGAGGCGCCGATGTTGAGCAACGCGACGACCCGTCCAGGGTCGACGCCGTAGTTCACCTCGTAGCAGTTCTGCAGCGCGAAGACGTCGACATCCACGACCTGAGCGAGCTTTCCGGCCTGCGCGATCACGGAGGTGTGGTCGCTGATCTTGTCCTTCTTCACCGCCACTAACAGCACATCCATGTTGCCGCCCGTGCCGCCTTCTATGACTTCGTAGTCGAGAGACACGTCCTGGATGTCGAACGGGATGTACTGCTCGGCCTCCCAGTGGATCGACTCGGCCAGCTCCTCGGGACTCATCTGCGGCAGGCTGATCTTCTTCACGATCACGGCGTTCCCCGAGACGCTCGTGGCCACTTCCGCGGTCTTCACCTTGAGCGTCGAGAAGAGACGCTGGATGGCGTCGATCACCGCGCCGGAGTCCATGATGGCGCCGTCCACGATGGCCTCTGGCGGGAGGGCCTCGAGACCGATGTTCACCAACTGGTACTCGGCACCGGCCTTGCCCCCAGCCTTCACCTCAACGAGCTTGACCGCCGAGGATCCGATGTCGAGCCCGACCAGCTCCTTCTTCTTTCCGAGCAGACCCACGGGTGCCTCTCTCTAGCGGCGGCGGATTCTCGCCGGCCAGCCGCTCAACCTGTCGATGACGAACGTCGTCGGAATGGGCATTTACGCAAAACACTTAAAGTGCTTCTTGAAGCTAGCAAAGCCTTTTTCAATTGTCAAGCGAAAAAGTGGGATCGCGAGAAAGGCGCGCGGAGCGCGTACCTGCAGGCTGTACGCAGGCATTCATCGCTGCGTGGAGGCGGCCGCGACAGACAAAGTCTTTTATGTCAGTCACTTACACTGCAAATGCAGCTGGCAAGCGACGGCGCGCGGGGGCCGCCGATAGGTTACCGGTCTTTCCAGACGGGCTTTCGCTTGGCCCCGACAGCGCGAAGTCCTTCCGCGGCGTCCTCTGTGGCCATCAGCTGGTTGAGATAGACGTCCTCTGCGTGGCGTATCGCCTCGGCAAAGGGCAGGTCAAACGCCCCCACGATCGCCCTGCGTGCGTTCTGCAGCACTGGCGCGCTGAGTTCCTGGAAGCGTGCAATCATCCCCTCCACTTCCGCATCGAGCCGCTCGTCGGGAACCGCGCGCGAGACTAGTCCGAGGGCGGCGGCCTCGCTAGCGCTCATGCTTGCGCCACCCAACACGATCTCGAGCGCGCGTTTGCGGCCGATTAGACGCGGCAGCAGCACCGCCGTCACTGTGTTGAACACGCCCGCCTTGATCTCGTGATAGGCGAACTTCACGCTGGTTGCCGCCAGCACTATGTCGCAGGCCATGGCCAAGATGCTGCCCGCGCCGAGCGCAGGGCCAGCGACCACCGCCATCGTTGGCTTGTCCAGCTTGAAAAGCAGCTCGAAGATCCGGCGGAAGGACTCGAGCATGATGTAGCCGCGATCGCCCAGGTGGTCGTCCAGCTCAAAGCCCGCCGAGAAGTACTTCCCTGCCCCCGCCAACACGACCAACTTGACCTCTCGCTGGTACTCGAGGCTCTCAAGCGCGAGCGCCACCTCTTCCATCATCTCGATCGCAAGGACATTCGCCGGCGGACGGTCCAAGGTGATGCGCGCGATCCCCTGCACCGTCTCGAAGTGGATGAAGCGAAACTGCGGATTGCGCTGCGCGGTGAATACGTCGGTATCGTGCGGATCTTCGGGCTCTTCGGCCATCAGACACCCCTGCGCCGTGCGGTCGTCAAAATCTTCGGGATAATAGCACATCGCTCCGACGACCGGTCGGCTCGACGCCCTGGCCGGCTCCGGGCGAGAATGGCTCCATGCGGCGCATCTACCTCGACCACAACGCAACGACCCCGCTCGACCCGGAGGTCCTCGCCGTCATGACAGGCGTGCTGGGGGAAGAGTACGGCAATCCGTCCAGCGTCCACTGGTTCGGACAGCGCGCCCGTGCCGTCGTCGAGCAGGCCCGCGACAGCGTCGCCCGCCTGATCGCAGCACGCCCATCCGACGTGGTCTTCACCGCAAGCGGCACCGAGGCCGACAACATGGCGTTGCGCGGCGTCTGCGCCGCCGTAGTCGACAGGACCCAGCGCATTCTCTATGCCGCTATCGAGCACCATGCGGTCATCCATTGCGTGCGGGGCCTGGCGGAGGACGGATGGAACGTGGCGCCAGTGCGTGTGGATGCCGAAGGTCGCGTCGACCTCGATCACCTCGCCGCCCGTCTTGAAGAGCCGACCGCGCTCGTCGCGGTCATGTGGGCCAACAACGAGACCGGAGTGATCCAGCCGATCGCGGATGTCGTCCGGTTGGCACACGGCCGCGGCGCGCGCGTCCTGTGCGATGCCGTGCAGGCCGCGGGCAGGATCGAGATCGATGTCGGTTCCCTCGGCGTCGATCTCCTCGCACTCTCGGCGCACAAACTGTACGGGCCCAAGGGCGTCGGCGCGCTGTGGGTGCGCCGCGGAACGCGCATCAAGCCCTTTGTGCGCGGCGGTTCCCAGGAGCGCCACCGTCGCGCCGGCACCGAGAACGTCGCGGGCATCGCTGGCTTTGGTCGCGCCGCCGTCCTCGCGCGAGAACGGTTGACCGAGGACGCAGCGCGTCTGAGTCTCCTGCGCGACGCGCTCGACCGCGAGCTCATGACTATCCCCGGAGCGCAACGCAACGGCGACGGGCCGCGCATCGCTAACACGACGAATGTGTCCTTCGAGGGCACAGAGGCGGAGAGCCTCGTTCTCGCCCTCGACCTTGCGGGCGTGGCGATCGCTTCAGGCGCGGCCTGCTCCTCCGGCGCTCTCGAGCCGTCGCACACGGCTCGAACGCTGGGGGCGCGCCGTACTTCAAGCCGGCCGGAATCCTCTCTCGCTCGACGAGATCCTGCGCCTCCAGCGTGTCCTAAT
>PMCG01000015.1:7531-7702 GCA_003155335.1 Acidobacteriota bacterium | reverse complement strand
GTGGCGGCCGACCGTCGTCTCGTCGTCGACGATTTCGTTGAAGGTGCCGTCAGCCAGCTCCGCGAGCGTCGACACACAGCGCGGGTGTCGTAGCAGGCTCTTTGGCGTGAGGATGACCAACGGCTTCTCCACCGGGTCCCGTGCTTGCCGGCGCAGCAGGTGGAAGAACTG
>PMCG01000015.1:0-7490 GCA_003155335.1 Acidobacteriota bacterium | reverse complement strand
TTGGCAAAGTCGCCGAACTGCGCTTCCCAGATGACCAGGCTGCGATGATCTGCGAAAGTGTAGCCCAACTCGAACCCGAGCACGGCCGCCTCGGAGAGTGAGCTGTCCCAGACCTCGAACTGCGCGGCACTGCCGGCGACCGCATTGAGCGGCACGTAGGCGCGGCCGGTCTGGACGTCGTAGAGGACGGCATGGCGTTGGCTGAATGTGCCTCGGGCCGAGTCTTGGCCGGAGAGGCGCACACGGACGCCTTCGAGCAGCAGCGTGCCAAAGGCGAGCGCCTCGGCCGTCGCCCAATCGACAGACCCCTTTCCCTCGACCAGCTCTGCGCGCCGGCGGAGAAGCGTGGCCAGCTTGGGATGGACCGTAAAGCCGTCGGGCACGCTGGCCAGCGCGGCCAGGACGGCCCGCAGACGGCCACGCAGGGCCGCGGCATCGACGACCGCGGGTGGTTCCGCGGCGCGCCGCGATATGGCGGCGACGAAGCCGGTCGCGTTGTCCTGCTGCATCCGGGCGCGCGCTGCTGTCCACAGCGCCGCTGCCTCGTCGCGCGTCACCACGCCTTCGCGCTGCAACCGCTCGCCGTAGATCTCCGCCACTGGCGGATGGCTCTGGATTCGCGCGTACAGTAGCGGCTGTGTGTAGCTCGGCTCGTCGCCCTCGTTGTGGCCCCAGCGCCGATAGCCCACGAGGTCGATGACCACGTCCTGCCGGAAGCGCTGGCGGTACTCGAACGCCAATGCCACCACGTGCAAGCAGGCTTCGGGATCGTCCGCGTTGACGTGCAGGATCGGGGCCTGGACCATGCGGGCCACGTCGGTGCAGTAGGTCGACGAGCGNNTAGCCCGGCAGCAGCGAGAGGTTGAGCGTCTCGGCGACGATGCCCTGGCCGGAGAAGGCCGCGTCGCCGTGCAAAAGGATCGGCAGGACACGCAGCCGATCGCGATCGCCGACGGCGTCCTGCCGGGCGCGCACCATGCCCTCGACGACCGCGTTCACGAACTCGAGGTGCGAGGCATTGGGAGCGACGCTCACCGTGATCGGCTCGCCCGTGCCCGTGTGATGCACGCCGCGCGCGCCGAGGTGGTACTTCACGTCGCCCGAGCCGTGCGCCAAGTCCGGATCGCGGTTCTCCTCGAACTCCGAGAAGATCTGGGACAGCGGTTTTCCCACGACGTTGTGCAACACGTTCAGGCGACCACGGTGTGGCATGCCGACAATGGCCTCGGCCACGCCGGCGCGCGCCGCGTCGGAAAGCAGCCGGCAGAGCATCGGGATCAGCGCCTCGACGCCTTCGATGGAGAAGCGTTTGTGCCCGAGGTAGCGCGCGTGCAGGAAGCGCTCGAAGCTCTCGGCTTCGATCAAGCGCTCGAGCAGGCGCTGTCGCGCAGGAGGCTCGAAGGACGCGCGGTTGCGCGTGGACTCCATGCGCTGTTGCAGCCAGTCCTTGCGCGCGGGGTCGGCGATGTGCATGTACTCGGCGGCCACGCTGCCGCAGTAGGTTTGGCGTAGGGTCTCGATGGTCTCGCGCAGGCTGGCGCGCTCGTGGCCGCCCAGACCGTCGGTGAAGAACTCGCGGTCGAGGTCCCAGAGCGTGAGCCCGTAAGTGGCGGGGTCCAACTCCTGATGCGGCGCGCGCCGCGACTCGAGTGGATCGAGGTTGGCGACGAGGTGGCCGCGCACGCGGAAGGCGCGGATGAGCTGCAAGACCTGCGCTTGCTTGGCGCTCACCTCATTGGGCGCTGCGCCGCTGCCCAGAAGCGGCGGCGTGGTGTCGGTGGCCCAGCGCACAGGGCGGTGCGGCACGTTGCGTTCGTCGAAGATGCGGTCGTAGAAGCCGTCCTCGCCGCGCAGCAGCTCCTCGATCCGCGCTAGGAATAGCCCTGATTCCGCGCCCTGGATGATGCGGTGNNTCAGCGTCAGCACCTTGCTGATGCCGAGCAGCGCCAGCGCGCGATCGCTCATCGAGCGGTACTCGGCCGGATAGTCCATCGCACCCGAGGCCACGATCACGCCTTGACCGTGCATCAGACGCGGCGAAGAAGTCGTCGTGCCGACCGTTCCGGGATTCGTGTATGAGACGGTCGTGCCCATAAAGTCGTCCGGTGCGACCTTGCCACTGCGGGCCCGAGTCACGAGATCGTCGAAGGCGCGCACGAAGTCCACGAATCCGAGCCGCTGCGCATCCTTGAGATTGGGCACGAGCAGCGTGCGCGTCCCGTCGCCGCGCGCGACGTCGACAGCGATTCCCAGTCGCACGCTGTCGCGCTGGATGCGATGCGGGCGGCCATCGACCTCGGCGAACGCATCGTTCAAGCGCGGAAACGTCTCGATCGCGCGCAGGATCGCCCAGGCGATGAGGTGCGCGACGCTGACTTTCGGGCTGGCATGGTCGCGCGTGCGGTTGAGGATGTGGCGGTTCTCCTCGAGTGTGCGCACCGGAATCGAGCGTATCGATGCGGCTGTGGGGACCAGGAGGCTCAGCTCCATGTTCTCCACGAGGCGCAGCAGACTGCCGCGAATGGGCTGCGCGATGTCGCCGGGCATCAGCGCTGGCAAGGCCAATGCGCGGCCGGCACCACGCGGGACCAGGGCTGCGGGCTCGTGCTCTGGCTGCGCGAGGGCCACGGGATCGGGGCGTGGCTCCGCGGGAGCAGCCGCGACAGTGCCGACGACGAACTCCGTCTCGTCGTGCGGTGCGTCGTTCTCTTCCTCGTCCGGCATCGGCGGGGCGCCCATGAGTCGGTCGAAGTAGTCGCGCCAACTGCGCTCCACGGTCCGCCGATCGGCGCGATACCGCTCGAAGACGTCAAGGACAAAGGCGTAGTTGGCGCCGAAGTCGGCGGCCAGGCGCTCGAGGACGGCGTCTGAGTCTGGGGCCACGAAGCCAGTCTAAGCCGCGCGCGGCTCGCCATTCAACCGCTCTTGCGCGTTCCCTCCAGATCGAGACAGCCCAGACCCGCGCCGGGCCGGCTGGGACAAATTGGGGTCCGCTGTCGTCCAGATCTACCCGGATGGCTCCGGGCAACCGATCACTCGTCGGCCAGCTCTTCGGGCGGCGGGGAGCTGACGTCGTGCTCGGGCTGGGGTGGAGTGGGCTCACCGGCGCGGCCGGGGATGCCGAGATCGGGCCGAGGGCCTCTCGCGCCTGACCGCAGGGCCACGGCCAGCCGCCGGATGCGCGGGTCCCGGTCGCGAGTGAAGCGCGCGAGGGCGTGGGCCGCCGCGGGACGGTCGAGGTGGTAGAGGGCCAGGGCCGCCGTGGCGCGCACCTGGTCCGGCCAGCGCCGGCCAAATGCGAGGAAGCGGCGCTCGCGCAATACCCTTAGTAGAGCAGCGACAGAGGCATCGCGTTCGATCCCGCCCAGTGCCTGGCTGCACGCCATGGCGGTCTCGGGCGTTGCGTTGGCCGAGCGCAGGAGGGCTTCGAGTGCGCTTACTGCAGGGGTCGTGCCGATCCGGCCGATGCAGCGAATGGAGCCGCGGGCGAGCGCGGCGTCTCCTCCTCGCGCCGTGACCGTGAGCACATCCACGAACGCCGGGTCGTTGAGTCGCTCGGCTAGTTGGAACGCCGCACGGCGGACCTTGGGGCGCGGATCGCCCAGGCACAGCGCGATCTCGTCGAGCAGATCGCGCGTGACGGTGTCCGCGATCTCGAGCACGCGGAAGCGCTGCTCGGCGGAGACCTCCAGGGCCAGCTCGCGCTTGATGCGGCGCGCCGCTTCTGGCCCTGCGCGCGCGAGCAGTGACGCGGCCAGGCGGCGCGTGCGATAGTCGGCCTCCTGCTTGATCACGTCCAGGAGCGGTCCTGAAGCGGTCAGGCCCGCCTGCGACAGCACGCCAGCGGCCTTCTCCTGCCGGCCAGCATCCCCGGAGCGCAGGTCGTCGATCAGGATCCTCTGCGCCGTGAGATCGAGCTCCTGGTCCAAGAGGTCGGCGCCCGCGCTCGCGCCCGCCGGGGACGAGTCCGCGGCGTGAAGCACGCGCTGGCGAGTCCTGAGCGCCTCGAGGATCCGCTCCGCCAGCTCATGATCGGAGGAGTGCACGGCAGTGCTGGCCATCTCGTGGAGCGCTCCGGACAGTTGTGCGAGCACGCGCGGTTCGCGCTCGCTCACGAGTGCGCCCAAAAGCGGGTCGGCTCCCAGCTCGGCAAAGCGGTGTTGGTGCGCAGGATTGAGCAGGCCGAGCGCCGAGCGACACGCCGCGACCCTGCGCTCGCGCTCTTCAGCGGTCCTGTCGGCGAAGCCCTCGAAGAGCTGCCTGAACACGTGCCACAGGCGAGTCGTGTCCCCGCTTAGCAACAGCTGCTCGCAGAGGCGCGCGAGGTCCTCCGGCGCAGCCGGCGGTGCGATGTCGGGCAGATCTGCGCTCGACGGCCACGCGGCCACGGCTTTTCCGCCAGGGGACACATCCAACGTCGCCTCGGGCTCCGCGGACGACAACAGGAGCTGCGCCAGCATGTCGATGCCGTAGTGCAATTGGTTGAATGCGACGCCGCGCAGACCGTGCTCGCGCGCGAAGGCGTCCCAGTCCACGGGGCTGGACGGGTCGGGCGGGCGGGCCAGCGTGGCCACGACGGTGGTGAGCTCGCCGAGCGTCACCTGGGGCGAGAACGTGAGGCTGCGCAAGTTCGCCGCCTCGAGCAGCTCGTAGGCCTGATCGACCAGGTGGTCGGAGTCTCCGCCACCGACGCGCGATCCGTTGATGAGCAAGGCATGCTGGATCGGTGCGAGGTTGAGGACGGCGTGGCGCGCCAGGAAGGGCGAGAGAGCGTCGCTGAAGCTCTGCACGGCCTGTCGTCCGTGATCGCTGCCGAGCGGATACAGTCGAGCGCTCTTGGTGGCGCCCACCAATGCCCGCAGGAGCTTGGGCACTTCGGCCAGGTCCTCGGAACCCAGTGGCATGGCGGCCGACGCGGCCAGGGAGGCGGGTGCGTTCGGCTTGGCTCGGCGCACTTGAGCGTAACGCATCTTCGTCAGGTCGATGTGCGGCATGGGCGGTTTGGGTTGGGCTTCGGTGCCAGGTCCCCGCCCGGGCGAGTCCAGCCGGTGCTGAGCCAGGACAACCGCGAGGGCGGAGGTCTCGCTCTCGGAGGCGCCGCGCAGGAAACCGATCGCCAGAAGCTCGGCCCGCAGCAGGAGGTCGACGAATGACGCCGCGAGCGCGCGATGCTCGCCCAGGTCGAGTCGCTGTCCGTTGATCAGCAGGAACCGGTCAGCCTGCGAAAGACGGAAGCGCTCGTTGCGCTCCAGGACCTGGCGCACGACCTCGTGGAGTTGTGCCAGGGCGCGCACGGTGGAAGAGCTGGTCGGAGGATAGAACTGCACCGCGCGCACCGCCGCGAGCAGTGCCCTGAGGACACTGGGCACCAGACGCAGCGAACCGGGATCGAGGCGCGGCTCTGCCGGCGGCTCCTCCTCGGTCGCCGCGGTCGCATAGCCCTCTGCCTCGGTCGTGTCGAACACGCTGTGGTCGTAGGAGCGCTGGAGCTGCTCGTAGCGGGCCGCCTTCTCCTGGTTGGCCGAGCGCTTGAAGTGATAGGCCAGGACAGAAGCCGAGACGAGCAGGCGTTCGCGGAAGAGGCGCTCCTGGTACTCGCCGACAGACTCGTGAAGCTCCTCGCGCTTGCTGGCCTCGATCTGCCCGTACGAGATCTCGAGCACGCGCTTGCCCAGAAAGCGGAGCACCTCGTCGCTGATCTGGAAATCGAGGTGCACGAAACCCAGGCTCTCGGCGCGGTCGAGGAACGCGAACAGCGGGCCGTCCTCGACTTGGGCGGCCCCGCCCAGGTAGCTGGCGGAGAACGTCTCGCCGAGAGTGGCAGCGTGCGCCAGGATGCGGCGTTCCTCTTCGTTCAGCGCGGCGATCTTCTCGTGGACGATCTGCTCGAGGGAGCTCGGCAGGTAGCCTTCCTCGAGTGGACCGACGAGCCAGCCTTGGCTCGAGGGCGAGACCTTCTGGTCGAGCAGCAGTTTGCGCACGATCTCACCGATGAAGAGCGGATTGCCCTGCGTGATGCGCACGATCTCTTCTTCCACGCCATTCGGGAGCATGAGTCCCGGGAATAGGGTCCTGAGGTGCGCGCCGATGTCCACCGCGTTGAGGGGCGTCAGCTGGATGCGCGAAACGCTCAGATCGGCGTGGGTTTCGCAGAAGCGTTCGAGCGGCGAAGGCTCTTCTTCGGACCTCCAGCCAAGGGAGTGGGTGACGCTGCCGATGACCAGCAGCGGGACCTCTCGCTGGCCGAGCAGGGTCCGCAGGAGACGGAGCGAAGCCTCGTCGCAGAAGTCGAGGTCATCCACCAGCAACGCGAGCGGCAGCGGATCGCTCAACTGTCGGATGGTCTTCAGGAGCGTCGCGAAGATTTGGGCGCGTCCGGCGCTGTCGAGCTCGGCGAAGCTAGGCAGACCCTTGGGTTGGATTTGGGGCAGAAGGAGACTGAGGGACTGCGACTCGCTGTGGCTGAGCTCCTTGAGGAGCGCCTCGCCCGCGGCTCCGCGCTGCTGGAGGAGGGCGACGAGGAGCAGCGTGGCCAGGTAGTAGGGACGGAAGCCCTCTTGCAGGACGCCGCCGATCGTGGCCACGCGCAGCGACGGGTTGTGGGCCAGGCTCTTGTGGACGACCTCCAGGCAGGCTGTCTTGCCTAGGCCCGGGGCGCCCTCTATCAGGAGGAAGCGGCTCTCGCCGCTGAGCAATGCGGTGACCGCTGCGCTCACAGCAGTGAGCACGTCCTCTCGGCCGGCCAGGCCCGGGGCCTCGATGTGCTGGAGAGTGGTCTTGCCCAGGACCAGTGCCGGGTCGACCTCGTAGGCGCTGGCCACACGGTTGCGTCCCAGGCGCTTGGCCTGATAGAGCGCCGTGTCTGCCCGGGCGATTAGCTCACGGCTCTCGCGTGCGTCGTCTGGCGCAGTGGCGATACCGACGCTCAGCGTGACGTGCAGTGCCTCGCCTGTCTCGCGGAGGCGGAACGGCCGCTCGTGGGTTCTTGTCAGCAGGCCCTCGGCGATCTGGCGAGCATCGACCGCGCTGGTCTGTGGCAGAAGAAGAACGAACTCGTCGCCGCCGTATCGCACCGGAATCCCGGCGTTTCCGGCGACTTCCTTGAGCACGGCCGCTAGCCACGTGAGGACTTGGTCCCCGGCCTGATGGCCCAGCGCATCGTTGACGACCTTGAAACCGTCGAGGTCGATGTAAAGCAGCGACAGCGGCAAGTCTTCGTCGCTGCTCCAGCGCACCTTGTGTTCGAGGTAGCTTTGGAGGAAACGTCGATTGTGGATTCCGGTGAGCTCGTCTTCGAAGACCAGACGCGAGGGATCCTGCCCGATCAGGCGGAGCAGACTGACGAGCTCCTGGTGTTTCACGACACTCCACGCCACGGTCGCCGCGGGGCCAACGACCCGGCTGTTACCTCAGGGACGGCACCCCCCGCCAAAGTCCTCGGCAAGAGCCTACGGCCGTTCTGGCGAATTGTCCAGATGGCTGCAGGGGGC